>JBAXZY010000016.1:0-23958 GCA_041670045.1 Bacilli bacterium
ACAGAAAGATGCTCAGTGAGTTAGCCGCTACCAATCCTGAAGAGTTCAAGAATTTAGTCGCCAGTGCTTCCAAGGCTATTGAAGACAATAGCAAGAAGACTGCTGCCGCTAAGTAACTAAAACCAATTAAGTCAGTTCTTCGGAACTGACTTTTTTTGTGCAAACAAGAGAATTCTATTTTATAATTGTGTTTGATTAGGAAACAAATAATGAATCTACAAAAAAAGAATTCGGAATATGGAATAACTACGAAAACCTTTTTTTTGTTGGGTGTTCATGATCTACAACTATTCCTGGGGAATCACGAAAGTCGTCCTTGGTATCATAAACGGTACCTATTTTTACTGTCTGTCAGGTGTTACGGAAATCATCTTAGGATTCTGTAAATCCTTGTTTTTATTGGGACACCATAAAAACGAAGAAGGCTATCAGATCAAAGCCTATAAAGCCATTGCCATCTTAGTGATAGTGGCAAGTTTATTCTATTTAGCTTATATGGTTTCCTTATTCTTCTATCCCGAAGAAGAAAGCCTTTTACCTATTTGGGGATCAATACTAGTCAGTATTATCGCCTTAGGTGACTTGTTTCTGTCTTTGATAGGAATCAATAAGAACATAAAAAGAAAAGACCTGCTCTTCACCAGTCGGAAGTGCCTGTCTTTAGTTTGGTCCTTACAGGCTTTTGCGTTTGCTATAGCCGCCATTTTAGAGATCATCAAAGACAAGGACTCCGCTTTTATGGTGTCAATGTATAATGCCAGTTTTGGTGTAATAACCGCCTTGATGACATTAGCAATAGGTGTTTGGATGCTAATCAAGATGCCGCAGATTATTAAAAACGAAGATCAGGAAAGAGAAAATAGCTGAATCTATTCTATAGCTGTCTCTATTCTTTACTGATTTCAACCAATGGCTTTTTGTTTATCTTTACGATTAAGAAAATCGCAGTCAGAAGCATTAAAAGAGCATATAGGCAAACACAGAGATCATTATAAGGATTGGCTAAAAACTGACCTAAAAGAACTGGAGGAATAGCAACCACAAATCCTACTAACATCGAAAAGAGTCCTGATCCGGATTGTTTAATCACTTCGGTTTCATTCACCCAATCAAATTTAGGGAAAGCCATATTGATTCTTAAGCCTACAACCGCTGAAAGAAGGGAATAAATCACCGGCACCACAAATAAGAGAATATACCCGACAATTGAATGGGGTAAGATGGACGCAAGGATGATAGAGGCAATCAGTTGTGAAGGCAAAGAAACAATCATGCTCATGACAATCTTAGAAGCATAGATAGTGCTAGCCTTGACCGGTAAAGTCAACGACAGCCACCACTGTTTTCCTTCAAAAGAAATAGCCACATAAGTAGTTGAAGACATGGCTAAAGCCATGCCAAGAATGAATGGAATCAGTTCATCGTAATTGAACCCAGCTAACGAAGAAACATCGCCTTTAATAGAAATAGCAAAAACAATAACCGCAAACAATAAAGCCACATTGCCAAACATGGTATTGACCATATAGGAGCGGGAATTGAAATACATCTTCAGGTCTTTCTTCAAAAAGCAGAAGAAAGGTTTACTGACATGATTCTTCTTTTTCTCACCTTTAGAAACTCGGGACGAGTTTCCCCCAGTCATTGACTGAGCAATAGGAATATAGATGATTGACGAAACAAAAACAAAGAGGCCATAAATGCCAACTGAGAAAAGCGTAAACCACAGGAAAGAAAGCCACGAAGAAGAAACAATAGCATCATTAAGCCAAGTGCCAACAAAATAGTAGCTATTCACGGATTTTAATATTGAAAGCATCTTAGCAATATATTGATCATTTGAGCCACCCTGAGAGGAGGACACTAAAAAAGAGCCAACCATCAAAGCTAAGAAAAAGATCATATAAAAGATACTGCCAATCAGATTGCGATGCTCAAAGCGGGAGAAAATAGCACTGATGATAGTGTTTAAAACAGCACTGATAACCATCGGGAACAAAGAGACCAAGAGGCAGGACAAAATAATAATTAAAACACTAGAGACATTCAATTCACTGTAAATTCCATAGACAATGATGAAAGGCAGATAGGATGCCAAGGCATTGATTTCATCTTCAATCCATAAAGTGATGATCCGGGATTGAATGACGGCTTGGGGCCTGATAGGAAGAACAATCAGTCTCTCGTAAGAATCAATATTAAAAATGGAGCTGGAAGTCGAAATCAAGCCAAAGATGATTAAGACTAAGGAAACGAAAGACAAACCCATCAGAGGAAGGTAATTGATTAAGCTAGGATCAGTCATACTCATGGCTGTCAAAGAAGAATAGAAGGCTAAGATGACTGCCATCGAAACAAAAACATAGACATTCTTCCGAAAATACTTTTTCTTGGAAGGATTCAAACTGTTTTTGGATTCGTTGAAGCCTAAATCAACTTGTAGATTAAGCTTCACCAAACGGAATACTTCCTTAGCCATTGACAACCTCTAAAAAACGAGATTCCAAAGATTCGCCATTAGTAAGTTCATTCATCAAACCACTGGCAACTAAAGAACCGTTTTTTATAATGGCCACTTTGTTGCAAAGCTTCTCAGCCGTATCAAGTACATGTGTGGAAAAGAAAATGGCACTGCCATTAGAAACGAATTCTTTCATAATTTCTTTAAACCGATAAGTCGACTCAGGATCAAGACCGACAAAAGGTTCATCCAAAACAAAAAGTTTCGGCTGATGGATCAAGGCCCCGATGATTGCTAGTTTTTGCTTCATTCCATGTGAATAGGAAGAAATCAAATTTGATAGAGCCTCAGTCAAAGAAAAATCCATCGCATATTTGGATATCCGGTCATTTCGATCATTTTCAGACAAAGAAAAAACATCAGCAATGAAGTTAAGATACTGAAGGCCTGTCAATTGATCAAACAAATCTGGGTTATCAGGAATATAGGCTAATATTTTTTTGCATTCCAAGGGCTGCTTTTGAATGTCTAGGCCATCAATCAAAATTTTTCCAGCCTCAAAATTCAAAATACCGACCACCGATTTCAAAGTTGTGGTTTTACCAGCTCCATTGGCGCCAATAAAGCCGTATATATCACCTGGCTGAATAATCAAGGATAAATCTTTTACAGCTGTCTTACCGCCTTTATAAGTCTTAGTGAGATGAGAAATTGATAAAACAGGTGTGGTATAAGAATCCATAATTCCAGCCTTTCTTTAAAGTTCTTCTTCCTCAGCTTTAGAGATATGTTCTACAGTAACGTTCTTGATGCAGTCTTTGACCATGGTCTCATAATCAAAAGAAGCTTCAATCTCTTTGACTTTATCTAAATGCGGATGAGTGACAGGATCTTTAAGGGCAAAAATGGTACAGCAATCCTCATACGGACGGATAGAAATATCATAAGTCCCGATTTTCTTAGCAATATCGATAATCTCAGTCTTATCACTGCAAGCTAAAGGTCTAATCATCGGCAAATGAGAGCATTCCTCAATGACTTGCATCGAAGGCAGGGTCTGACTGGCGACTTGACCAATGCTTTCTCCGCCTGACAAGACCAGATCATTATGCTTAAAAGCTAAGCCTTCAGCTATTCGAAGCATCATTCTTCGCATAATGGTGACGCAATAGCTAGGTCCGGCAATCTCGTAAATCTTCTTTTCCAAGTCGGTGAAAGGAACGACATACAGTTTGATATCCGGCTGATAGTCATTCAAAACATGAAGCAGGTCGTGTATTTTATCAATGACCTGAGCTGAGGTATAAGGTGGGGCGGCAAAATGGACACATTCGATTTTGACTCCTCTTCGCATCATAAGATAAGCAGCCACAGGTGAATCAATGCCACCACTGATTAAGACTAAGGACTTGCCGGCAATTCCTAAAGGATAGCCGCCTAAGCCTTTGTCTTTGATAGCATAGACATAAGTTGCTTCTAATCTAATCATAATATGAATCATCAATTCCGGAGTATGAACATCAACTTTGCTTTCCGGTTCATTCATTAAAATATAAGAGCCGACTGAACGATTGACTTCATCGGAATGAGCTGGGAAGGTTTTATCAATTCGTTTGCAGTCCACCTTGAAAGTCTTCTTGCCACTAAGCTTATATAAACGTAAGCTTTCTTCTTTGATTTTATCAAGGTCCTTATCGATAGCTTTTGCTAAAGCAAAAGAAATCAGTCCTGAGACCTTAGCTAGTTTGACCTTCACTTGGTCATAGTCTTCGCCATTCAAAAGAATATAGATATGATCCTGTTTGATTTCATAAGTTATTTTTTTGAAATCCCGTAAAGCGTATCTGATGTTCTTGCCTAAGAGACGGATGAAATCCATGATGTTCTTTCCCTTAGTGGAGAGTTCACCGAAGAAGACGATAATCATATCTGTTTGCATATTCAGTTGTCCTTTACTTTGATGACTGACAGGATTTCTTTTAAGGTTTCAATGAAATCCTTGCCATCAGCGATAGTCTCAGTCCCGGAGAAGGATAAACGAATGGAGTTATGCGCAATCGTATCCGAATAGCCGGCATTCTTTAAGACATAAGAGACACCAGGCTCATGACTTGAGCAGGCGCTCTTAGTAGAGACATAGATGCCAGCGTTGGATAAGGCTTCCGCAATTACTGATCCTTTATGTTCCGTGAGGGAGAAATTAAGAATGAAAGGAGTGGCATTTTCAGGAGAAGTTATCACAACTTCCTTGATTGAAGAAAGTTCTTTTCGAAGATAAGCATTCAGCTTAATCACGTTAGCTTTTCTTTCCGGTAGAGTCTTCATGGTTATTCTTAAAGCCGTAGCAATAGAGCAATCAAGGCCTAAGGGTGTTGTTCCGGAACGGAGATTGAATTCCTGCCCGCCACCAATCATCAAATCTTTTAAAACCACATTCTTTTTCTTGACTAAGACTCCTGATCCTTTCAGACCACCAATCTTATGTCCCGAGAAAGTAAGTAAATCAAAGCAGTTAGGATCAACATCTTCTTTTCCAATGGCTTGAGTTGCATCCACATGCAGCAAAGCTTTGCTGTTCTGATGGACCAATTGGTAAATCTCCTTGATAGGGAAGATATATCCTGTCTCATTATTGACTGCCATGACAGAAACCAAAGAGGTCTCTTCATTCAAAGCTTTCTTCAATTCAGCTAAATTAAGAAGACCGTTTTCATCATAATCCAGATAAATGACATCAAAGCCTTCATTCTCTAGCTCTTTAAAGACTTCAAGGACGGAAGCATGTTCAGCCTTAGTGGTAATGATTCTTTTAGCCCAACTCTTGTTATGATAGGCAACGCCTTTGATGGCAAGATTGTTTCCTTCAGTAGCACCACTATCAAAGATTACTTCTTCAGGAAGTACACCTAAATACTTAGCCACCTGACTTCTGGCCTTAGCTAATAGATTGCTGGCTTGATATCCTAAGGCATGAGTAGAGGAAGCATTAGCAAAATCATCTACTGATACTTGCTCAAATGTCTTCAGAACTTCCGGATAAGGCTTAGTGGTAGCTGAGCAATCAAAATAGAGGCTTTTATTCTCGTTTGTCATTTTTTAACCTTGGACGCTATCAGAAGAGAAGGTCTTAACTACTTTCAAGGCATTGGCACTGGCTCTTTGGAAATCACCTTCATTGAAGGATTTTTCCGCTGTATCCAATAAGCCTCGGCTATCCACATATTCCATACGGTAAGCGTTAGCGTAGACAATAGCCGCTTCAGCATTCTTGGCTTCTTCTTCTTTCTTCGTAATCTGGGAAATCAGTAAGTCAGCTTCAGCCGTGAAAGGATTGAATAAGGAAGTGGCTTTATTGACATCGACCGGCTCTTTCAGAATGATAGAATCAATCTTTGAGATGCGCTGATATAAATCAACGAAATGATCATGAACACTAGCCGTATAGGAATCTACATTGATGGTTACTTTAACAATATATTCAGCACCTTTGAGCTTATAGAAGTAGTCACGTAATCCTTGATAGACCTTCTGGCTGGTGTCCTTTAAAGAAGAAAGATAGAGAACATAATCACGCATCGTGGAATTGACTTTGTCCATCTCCATTTGCATATCGCTCATCTTCTTTGTGATGACCGTATACGGCTGTTTAGCCGAAGTATCAAGATAGCTGTCCAATTCACGCTTTAGATATCCTAAGGTCTCAATATCATTCTTCAAAGCCTTCATCTGATCAACATACTTATAATCAAGAACGTAAGTCTTATCATAATCAGTCAGCTGATTCATCAGACGGCTATACTGTTTTTCGACTTCAAAAGACGAACCTGATAAAGTGTTCTGATTAGCTAAGAATTTCTGCTTAGCGGAACGCTCGCTTTCAAACTTCACCAGAACATCAGTAATGTTCTCCTGGATGCCATCAAGCTTTTCTTTGACACCAGTAGTATCTAATAAAACCAACTGCTTCTTCAAAGCCTTGATTTCACCATTCATATCCCTGATCTGCTTAGGGACATTAAGATAATCAAGTGTGTATTCTTCTTTCAGCATCTGATCATATTCAGCCTGCAACTTAGTGAGTTTATCAGGAACAACCGTTGAGACTAAGGTTTCAAGCAGCGGCAAAGAATCCATGATTTTCAAAAGAGCATCGAGAATTTTGTCAAGCTGAGGCAGAATGGCTTCCGCTTCTTTGAATTTAGTTTGATCAGCTAAATTATTGAATTCAGCGAATTTTGCTTCCGTATTATCGAAGATGATATTGAAGCTTCTCTCCAAAGGCTTTAATTCATTCTCATTCTTAGAATAGAATTCTTTAATCTTTCTAAATTTCTCTTTCTCGGATAAAGAGGCTTCCCTAGTATCAGAATCTTCCCGTAATAAAGACGAGAGGTCATCATTGAAAGTCGAAACGGATTTAGTAAAATCCGTAATGGAAATACTGCACTGTTTTTCGATATCCTTTACAGATTTGTAATTCTTTTGCTTGATAAGAGTATCTAAAGAATCCAAGGATACTGCCATATCACGATCCCTGATATTAAGGATATCGTTGTAGTGTTTTTCACGTTCCAAATACAGAGAGTTGTAATAATCAGAATACTTGCCTAATTCCTTCAACCTCAAAACCATGCCCTTGCAGTCAGTCGTCAACTGGGCATGGTAATCATCATAGGTTTTTCGTAAATTGGATGAATTATGACGGTATCTTTTTTTACTGGCAATAATCAAAACGACAACAACAATAGCAATCGCCGGAAGAATGGTTGATAAAAGAATAATCATCAGCTTGTACATTTCAGTCGACATGAGAATCGAAGGCATAGGTACCTCCTAAAAAAGAAAGAATAACTACTTGGTGGTATTTCTCTTATTGTACTTGGCACGAATCTTGAAAGTCTTCTGACCCAAAGGTTCGCCATCATTGAGAAGCTTAGTAAGCATACGGACAGCAATAGAGCCAACCTTGAACATATCAATGGAGAAAGAAGAGATTTCCGGACGGATGATATAAGAATATTTGGACCCGATTTCAGCTAAGACCTCGACATCTTCCGGAACCTTAAGTCCGCTTTCAATGGCAGCATTGACAATAGCGGCAGCTAAGGAATCACGAGGGGCAACAAAGTAGCCCTTCTTATGGTTCATGAAGAATTCCTTCATGCCAGCATAGACGATTCCATAAGAATCGTTGAACTGAAGAGTCTCAATATGTTTGCCATTGGCATTAGCGAATTCTACTAAGCCATCACGGATTTCATCAACCATCTTGCCTTCATTGACAATATCAAGAACATAGACGTCATCGTTTCCAGCTAACAAATGCTCTTTAACGACATCCATGACTGGATCCTTATACTCAATAATGATTGATCCTAAGGCATCACCTTCCATATCATGACCGATGACAATAAGCGGAATATGATAGTTCTGGATGGATCTGATTTCATCAGTTCCTAATTCATCATCATAAATGACAGCGCCATCAACATGTGATTTAATCAAGGATTCAATCACCTGGGCGGCATCTTCTTTAGTTCTCTTAGTGATGAAAATAGAAGTGACATAACCGTAGATCTTAGCAATATCGATCATGCCATCGAGCATGTTAGAGACATAAGCATAACCGGTTGAAGGAATCATGATACCGATATTGGTACTGCGGGAATTGGCTAAACCCTGAGCCAAAGCGGAAGGCTTGTAGCCTAAACGCTGAATGGCTTCATTGACAGCTTTCTTGGTTTTATCGGTAACATTGGGATGATTGTTGATTACACGGGAGACGGTGGCTAATGAGACACCGGCAACTTTCGCAACTTCATAAATAGTGACACGATCCTTGTACATCTTTTTGTTATCTTCCATAAAAAACTGCCTCCTATTGGCAACAACTAGATAGATTTTATATATATTTATATATAAAGTCAAAGACTAACTGGCCTTTTATGAAAATATTTTCAGGGTTTTCTTTCGAATACTCTCGAAAAATATTCAAAAGGGTCATCTAAAAACACTTCAAAATATTTTTTATTTTCTTTTTATGTTGGAAAAGGCTTTCAAAGATAAAGCGGAAAAGGCAAAAATAAGACCGATTTTTGAAGAATAGAGATAGAAAACAATAAATAAAGAACAAAATAGTTTTAGAAGTCATTACTTAAAGTTTTACCTAAAACAGGGCCGGGAGTTTATAATTTCCTGTAGAGGACAAAAAACATGGGCAAAGATAAAAATTCCGAAATCAATTTAAAGCCGACTGACATTTATGGGCTTCCGACAACATTCATCACCATGTTTTTTCCTAGTTTGCTGTTCCTGATGTTAGGTTTAATGCTTTTAAAAGACTACCAAGGGCAGACTGATGAAGTCAAAACCTCCATTGTCACTATTGTCCTTTTATTTGCTTTAGCTGCTTGCTTCGTAATCGGTGACATCGTTGTAGTGCTTTACTCTTACTTTCATTTCAAGGGCAATAACGGTGAAGTTGATTTAGCCAGAGTCTTTCAGTCCGATAGCGGAATCATTGGTGTCAGTTATTTTGATAATTTGAATCGACAGCTCCTCGGAAGAGCTCAGGGTTTCTTTTTCATTATGTATAATTCCACTCTTTTTAGAAGAGGGGAACGAGTCTTTATCTACACCAGCGATAAGAAAATACCTGTCTTATTAAACAAGCATGGAGTTAAAAGACTCATTGGAACTGTCAAAACCTGTGAATCACAGCCGGAAGAGGAACAAAACAAACCCTCCGAGACTATTGGTTTTAAAAAGAACTGTTTTCTAAGTACTATCTTCTTCGACTTTGCTGTCATCTTAGGAATTGTTTTAGTTTGCTTATCGGCTCCTTTAATGAATACTAGCACCAGTATGTTAAGTCTCTTTATCCTAGGAATTGCCATAACAGTGATTGGATTAGCTTATATGATCATTGATACATTCATTGCTACAAAACATGTTAAAAGCCTCCTAGCCAAAAAAGGTCGCATCGTAACCATGAAGGCTAAGGCCAACATCGATAAGAAAATCCTAGACGGCACTTACCAGGAAGAAAATAAAAAGCCAGTTGTTTATCCGCTTATCGGTTCTTTCAGCCATAAATACCTTTTGAATTACCTTCATGAGAATGAAGTCTATGTTTATCTTAACGATGATGGTGAAGCCATTGTTTTGAAAAACAGAAAATAGAATCCCTACGTTTTCTTTTTCACAAAAAATAGGAGCGACAGCTGTCGCTCCTATTTCATTTAAGCTGAGAAACTACTTACTACTTAGCCTGCCAATCGTAGTTGATGACTTCAGGTAAGAAGGAATTCTTGTGTCCGCAGACAGGGCAGATCTTCGGAGCAGTAGGTCCAACATGGACATGTCCGCAAACCTGGCACTTCCAGACAACAACGGCACCTTCCTTGATGACAGCCTTATCAGTATGAAGCTGATCAAGCATAGCCTTATAACGGGCTTCATGTCTAGCTTCGATCTTGCCAACTAATTCCATCTTAGCAGCAATTTCAGGGAAGCCTTCTTCTCTGGCAGTCTTGGCAAATTCCGGATACATAGTATTAGTCTCATAATGCTCGCCTTCAGCGGCATCTTCGATATTCTTTTCAGTAGTCGGAATTCCGCCTTCATGTAAGAACTTGAACCAGACTTCAGCATGTTCGTTCTCATTGCGGGAAGTTTCGTTGAAAAGTTCAGCGAATTCAGTATGTCCTTCCTTAGAAGCAACAGAGGCATAATAAGCATATTTGGTGTGGGCCTGGCTCTCACCGGCAAAAGCGGCTTGCAGATTCTTCTCAGTCTTTGTACCTTTTAAATCTTTCATGGATTAATCCACTCCTTTTCTAAATAGTATAGCAAGACTGGCTGTGTTTTCAAATGAAACGCTTAGCAATAACGACATTATGTAATGGGTTTAATATAGACAAGCCGGTTTCTAATGGTAAAATAAAAACATCCATAAAATAAACATGAAAAAGACCTCATTATTACGATACTTAAAGCCTTATAGAAAATACTTTGTCATTGCCTGCATTGCTATTGTCATTGAGTGCGGACTGGAAATTTCAATTCCGTTTTTAATGAATCAGCTTTTAGACAATGGCATGACTCCTTCTATCAACGAAGAAGGTAACATTACTTCCTATACTCTTAACCTATCTTATACTTTAGGCATGGGCGGAGTCATGGTCTCCTTTGCTATCATTGCCTTCTTATTAGGAATCATCACAGCTAAATTCACTGCCAAAGCCGGTAGAGGCTTTGGCTATGAGCTTCGTAAGGCTGAATATGAAAAGATTCAGGAATTTTCTTTCAAAAACATGGACGAATTCCGCCTAAATTCCTTAGTCACCCGAATGACAAACGATGTTCAGATTGTCTCAGATACCTTCTGCCAGTCCCTACGTCCCCTACTAAGAGCCCCACTACAGCTAACCTGTTCCTTCATCTTTGCCATCATCATGTCCAAAGATTTATCAATTGTCTTTGGCATCATTGTCCCTTTGTTAGCTATTCTGTTATTCACAATTCTAGCGATTTCAAAGCCCTTATTCATCAAGGTTCAGGCTGCTTTAGATAAAGTCAACCGTACCACTCAGGAAAGCTTGGTTGCTATGAAACTGGTTCGTGCCAACGCTAAGAAGGATTATGAAATAGAGAAGTTCACTAATGTCAACAAAGAAGTCAAGGACATCGGTATTAAGTCCTTCTCAGTAGGTGCCTGGAATATAGCCATCATGGATTTCATGACCTACGCCTGTATTATCGGAGTCTTATATGTCGGCGGGAAATTATCCATGGCCGATCAAACCGGAAGAATGATCAATAATATTGCCTCCTTCTTAAGTTATGTCATGCAGGTATTAGCTAGTCTTAACATGCTTTCCAATGTCTTCTCGCTCTTTATCCGCTGTGAAGCCAGCTCCTTTAGAATCAAAGAAGTCTTTGCTGCCAAGAATGAGATTATCGATAAAAA
This sequence comes from Bacilli bacterium, assembly GCA_041670045.1. GTDB lineage: Bacteria > Bacillota_I > Bacilli_A > RFN20 > CAG-288 > Enterosoma. The sequence continues at coordinate 11,433 of JBAXZY010000016.1, forward strand.
AGACAGTCCTCTGAAGATTACTTCCGGAGCCGTCTCCTTCCATGATGTTTCCTTCAAATACAGTCTGACAGCTAAAGAACCGGTTTTAAGTCATGTCAGTTTTGACATCAAAGACGGTGAATTTGTCGGTATCTTAGGTGAAACAGGTTCATCTAAATCGACTTTGGTTTATTTAATCGATCGTTTCTATGATGCAAGTGAAGGCCAGATAATTCTTAGCGGCAATGATATCAAAGACTATTCCCTTAAGGAACTGAGAAGCAAAGTCGCTATTTCTTTCCAAGGTCCTCGCCTATTTACGGGAACCATCGAAGATAATCTTCGCTGGGGAAACAAAAATGCCACCATGGAAGAAATCGAAAAAGCCTGCAAGATTGCCGGATGCTATGATTTCATCAAAGAAAAGTTCCCCCAGGGTTTTAAGACTTCCTTAGGACAGACAGGATCCAATATCTCCGGTGGCCAAAGACAGAGAATCTGTTTAGCTAGAGCCATCTTGGCTAACCCTAAAATCTTGATTCTCGATGATTCCTTCTCTGCCTTGGACCGAATCACGGAAGCCCAAGTCAAAGAGAACCTGAAGACTCAGCTTCCTAAAATGACAAAGATCATCATATCCCAAAAAGTATCGACCATTGAAGATGCTGATAAAATCATTGTTCTCAATGAAGGCAAGATCAATCATATCGGTACCAGTGAAGAACTCTTAAAAGAGGATCCCATCTATCAATCCATCTATCAGATTCAGATGGAGGGCCTCAAAGCATGAAAAGCCTACGAATGAATAAGCCTCTTGCCGCTTGGCCGACTTTTAAGAGATTGATGAGTTACTTCAAAGGACGTGGCATACTTTTTGTCTTTGTCATTATTCTAGTCATCTATTGCGGACTGGCTTCCATCTTAGGAAACTACCTTTCAAAAGATGTCATCAATGACTTAGCCTATAATGGCGGAGCTAATTTAGTGCCGCTATGTTTAAAGATAGTAGCCATCTATGTGGCCGGTGTCATCTCCGCCATCATTTATAATCAGAGCTTTGTCAGAATGTCCCAGCTAGTAATCTATAGGATCAGACAGGATTTAAGCACCAAGATGGAATCCTTGCCAATTTCTTATTTTGATAAATATACGCATGGTGAAGTAATGAGCTACTTCACAAATGATGTTGATACTTTAGTTATTTCTTTGAATGATTCCTTAGCGAATATCTTCCTATCCTTAACTAAACTGATTGGTACTATTGTCTGTTTATTCTTAATCAATGTCTACCTGTCCTTAATTGTTATCTTCTTCCTGGCTTTGATGTTCATCTTCATGTATTTCAATACTAAAAGTGCCCGTAAATACTTTGCTCAGCAACAGGAAGCTTTAGCAGAAGTCAACTCCAAAGTTGAAGAAGGAATTTCAGGTATCAAAGTAGAAAAAGCCTTCAATCACGAAGATGAAAGCATGAAGGACTTCTTAGTTTCCAATAAGAAATGGCAGGAAGCTGGTGAACATGCTTTCTTCCATACTCAATTAGCAACACCTGTTTATGTCTCGTTAAGCTACTTTAATTTTGCAGTCTCAAGTGTCGTAGGCTGTATCTTCCTGACTAACGGGTTATTAGCAAGCGGAATAGGTGGCTTATCTTCCTATCTCGTCTTTGTCCGCTCCGCTTGTCAGCCTTTCAATTATTTCACTGCCCATGTCAACAATATTCTCTCCGGATTAGCCGGCGCTGAAAGAATCTTCTCATTCTTGGATGAAAAAGATGAAGATGATCAAGGACTTATTACTTTGTCGAAAGCCGATGCTAGCAGCAGAAATTTCTCAGAACGTTATGTCTGGTCGATTCCAACCACAGATGGCAAAGTCATAACTAAACCCTTAGTTGGTGATATTGTCTTCAGTCATGTCTGCTTTTCTTATATAAAAGATCATCCCATTCTTAAAGATATTTCCTTTGAAGTCCATCCAGGAAAGAAGGTTGCCTTTGTAGGGTCAACCGGTGCTGGTAAAACCACCATTATTTCTTTGCTGGCCCGTTTCTATAAGATTGATTCCGGTACCATCACTTATGACGGCCTGAACATTACCGATATCAAATTAGAATCCTTACGCCGTGCTCTATCCATGGTCACCCAGGATACTCACCTCTTCACTGACACCATTGAAGACAATATTCGTTATGTCAGAAGGCATTCAACTGAAAAGGAAATCATCAGCTGCAGCATTCAGACCCATGCTGATAGTTTCATCAGACGTATGCCTAATGGTTATCAGACTATGTTATACGATGATGGCTCTAATTTATCAGAAGGACAAAGACAGCTGCTAGGTCTTACAAGAGCGACTTTGAATCAGCCTCCGGTTTTGATTCTGGATGAAGCGACTTCCAACATTGATACTCGAAGTGAGCAATTGATTCATGAAGGATTGAATAAATTGATGAAAGAAAGAACAGTCATTGTTATTGCTCACCGTTTAAGTACGGTTAGAGACGCCAATGAAATCATTGTCCTTGATAATGGTCGAATCATTGAGCGGGGAACTCAGGAAGAACTGTTAGCCAATAAGGGACCTTACTACAATCTCTATACTGGAAGAACCGAATTAGCATAAAATATTATCAGTTAGAGGATCTAACCATGGAATTAAAACAGCCAAATAAAACTTCGAAGATCAAAGTATTAGGAACCAAAATCTTTGAGCAGCAGAATGAAATCCTGAACAAGTATTTCACCTTAGACGATGAAAAAGGTGAAGCTACCATTGATTTTCATTATGAGCATTTAGAAGATATGCTCGATCAGACTCTAGGTAACGGCAAAGCCCGTTTCTTATCCAGCGAGTTCAAAGAGAAGCTAACCAATATTACCCTGCTGATTCCCCGAGTCTATAAAATCAATTATGTTTTTTCCATCAAAGACTATGATGGCTATACCATCCAGGAAGTAAACCAGATTTTTGAGGACAACATGAATATCCAATACTTCAATTCCCGTCAAACCATTAAGCGAAAAAGAAACATGGCCATCATTTTAATGATCTTAGGAATCGTTTTCCTGCTAGGAAATATCTTTTTCTCTTATTTTTCCAAGGAATGGAATGTTCCGGACATCACTCAAAGTGTCTTAAGTGAGATTCTGGATATTGCTGCCTGGGTCTTCATCTGGGAATCAGTGACCGTCTATTTCATTGACCGAAGTGAAGTGAAAGTCAAGACGGAGAACTTCCGTCTCCGTATGAAAAACATTGAGTTCAAACGTCCTGAAGAATACCATCCAGTATCGATAGCAGATGAACATAAATCAAACGACCTGGGAAAAGAAGAGCAGCATTCCTAGCATAAGCCTGTAATTGTTTAGGATAGGCTTCATCCGAAATGTTCTTCAGCTTGTAATCAATAATATCAATTCGATCTTTTTTGACAATCAGACAATCCATGAAACCGGTGGTCTTCAATTCTTGATCATAATAGCCATATTCATGATAGACAGCCGACTCTTTTAAATCAGCAAAAATAGGTAAAGAAAGAACTTTGTCAATTACTTTTCTATCCTTAGGATTCTTAATGAACGAAGTATCCTTCGTCTTAAAATCAACCAATTCCAATAACCGGTGGAAATAGAGTCCACGGCTTTCTTTGTTGATTGTTATCGAATCAGAGGCAGCTGAGATTTTAGAAGCACGCTCCTTCTGTGAAACTTCATATTTAATCTCAGAGTTGTCATTAGTGAGTTTAACCTGTTTATTAATATCTTCTTTGAATTGACCTACTGGACTTAAAGCATCATAGACACGGCTGTTGAACGGATAATGAGTTTCAATCAATTGACCTTTGAAATCATCTAAGGCGGAAGCTAAGTAACTAGTGAAAGTATTGATTAGACGGCTTTCATTTTCTTCATCTGATTTCTTAGGATTAAAGCCAAAGAAAAGATAATCGTGATTTGTTAAAGCTGTCTTTAGTTTGTCTAAGTAATCAGCAAGTCCTGCTTCAGTCGGAGTAATCTGATAATATTTCAAAGTCTTCAAATAATCGGAATCAGAGAAAAGATCTTTCATGCTTAAATCATTCTGACCTAAGTAGTAGGAAGTAAAGAACCGATAAATAGCATTTGTAGAATCGCCGTTTAATTTATCGACTAAGGCTTTATATATCTTTGCTAACAGTTTCTGATTGTCATCATTGATGGCTTTTCTTAAAGGATCCAGAGCCGTGAAAACATAAGACTCTTTCTTATCTACACCGATGACATCTTTCATAGCAAAGAAGGTTTTCTCATATAAAGGAAGCTTTAGTTTCAAATCCTGATAATCATCATTAGTATCAAGTGTCAGATAGTTTTTGAAATATTCCTCATTGATAGAAGAATAAACAAAAGTCGAATCCAGCATCGAAAGAATGCCTTCTTTCCGATTGTCGTTTCCAACAATATACAAAGAAAGTTTAGCTCTGGTCAGAGCCACATAGAAAAGACGGACGTTCTCATCAATGTCTTCTTTGTTGCTGTCTTCCGTAAAGGAATTAAGCTGATTAAAGAAAGTGTTGACCTGTCCACCATAATCATAAGAAGGCAGTAATAGACCATAGGCCTTGGAAAAATCATAATCCGGTTTATCCATGTTGCTGTCTTTAGCTAAGCAGTTATCGCTGGTAGGAAGATAGACAATCGGATATTCGAGTCCTTTGGACTTATGAATAGTCGTCAGTTCAACGGCATTGGAAGTATCATAGACAGTCTCAGAAGTCATATCGAGACGGTATTTATCAATACTGTTAAATAAGGAGACAAATTCTTTAAGTCCGTCTCCGACTTTCTCCTGATTAAGAATAAGATTGTAGAGAGAATCAATCTTCGCTATGTTATCAGCTACTCCCCCGATATGATTGAGTTTCTTAATGACCTGAAACTCATCAAGAAGATTCAAAAACAGAGCTGAGAACCCAAAATTCTGATTTTCTTTGATGAAAGCATCAACCTGTTTCATCAAAGGATCCTGATTAATTCCTGTTAAAGTCTGATCACTAACCAAATCATAAATCCGATTATCGTCATAGCCTTCATCTTTGCCAAAGATATAGCTTCTAGCCACCGACATGAACAGGTGGCGGATATTGCCTTTAGCAACTCCCATCCGGCAGGCTATCAGTTTAATCAATGATTGCAATAAAGAGACAGCATCAATATCGCTCAGTGAGCTTTCAATATCATTGTTTAACGGAATACCGGCTTTTACGAAAGCTTCCTCATATGGGGTGAAATTCCTTTTCTTTCGGATAAGAATAGCAAAATCAGCGAATTTGCAATCTCTTAATCCCTTTCCTAATTCAAAGACCTGAAAATGATTCTGGACCTTATGAAGAATATCATCAATGATGGCTTGGCATTCAGCCATAGCCGGAGAAATAATGCCTGGCTTTACGTTTTTGATTCCAATCAAATTGATTCCATATTCACCAGTAGGACTCAGTTTCTTCTCATCATAGAGATTGACCTTAGAATCATAATTCAAGGTCTCCATATCGGTATAATCAATACCACCATGGTCTTTATTCATATAGTCAGTGAAAACCATATTGATATCATCCAGAAGTTTCTTGGCGGAACGATAGTTAGTATTCATCTCAATGACTTTTTCTTGAGTAGGATTATTGTCCTGAAGATATTTTTCTCTTCGATCAAGGAAGAGCTGGCAATTCGAATTACGGAAACCATAAATGGATTGCTTAGCATCACCGACACAGAACAAGGTCGCTTTAACAGAAATCTGATTCAGGAACAATTCTTGGAAGTCATTAGTATCCTGGTATTCATCAACCAGAATATATTTAAAACGGGATATGATTTCATCTTTAGCAATCTGATATTTCTTATCAGTCAGTAGAGACAAAGCCATTTGGGAGACATCACTGAAAGTGAATCCAGCCACACTTTGTTTATATGAAAATAATCTTTGATCCAATTCATTGATAATCTTAAAAAGCAAATGAATGTCATCCTTAAAAGATAATAGAACTTGGTACTGAGAAGGAAAGTCCGCTAAAGTCTTGCAGGCTGTCTTGATTGAGAAAGTCTTTGATCCGGCATATTTCTGATTAGCCAAAATGATATCAGTTATAGCTTTATAGGCAATAGAGTCATCTTCTTCGCCTTCTTTAAAATAATGGGAGTTTTTCTTTCGATTAAATTCCTCAGAATCTAAAAGAACCGCGACACTATCAAAGAAATGATCAGCACTTGTATCTAAAAGATTGACTTCATCGTCATATACTTTGTTGACAAGAGCATTATTGAAGTTGCCATTTTTATAATAAGTATCAAAATCAGATTCAATCAGGTCTTTTCTTATAAGGTTATAGTCGGATCCGGTGTGATTATAATTGAAGACTGCTTTTGATAAGCTGACTCTGATAAACTGTTTCAGCCAATCAATATATTCGTTTTTCGCTTTAGTAAAGAATTCCTCAGTCAGATATTTCTGATCGTAATTCTCCATGAAGTCTTTTTTAAAAGACGGAAGATACGTACTTAATTTTTGGTCCAAAGCCAAAATAGCTTGCCTGGTTTTACGATCATCAGCGACATTGAATTTCTTTAGACTGGTAAGAAAAGCTTGGTCATTGCGCTCATAATATTCATTCATAATCTGATCAAGAATTTCATTCTTCTTGGGCTTCAAAATACTTTCATCGATAATGCTAAGACTATTAGGTAGTCCTAGGAGCATCGAATATTTCTTGGCTAGATATAAGGAAAAGGAATCGAAAGTCTGAATATGAGCCGAAAGAATCTTATCGCTGTCTAAAGAACCAGGATCATTGTCTTTGAACTGCTGAATGATTCTTTCTTTCATTTCAAAAGCGGCTTTATTAGTGAAAGTCAGAACCAGCAAAGAAGAAGGATCTAGTTTGTCATCATGAATCAAATGAAAGACTTTAGTAGAAAGAATCTTGGTTTTACCGCTGCCGGCTCCGGCTGAAATCAAGACATTGGTCTTGATATTAGCATCAATAGCTTCCTGCTGTTGCTTATTGAATCCCATAATCAGTCACTCTCCTCACTATCATCTGAGTCATCATTGTCAGGACAGTGGAAATGAAGCTGAACCTGACTTTGAACATTTTTGATATCATCCTTATTCCGATAGCAGATATCACGATATGAACAATTAGAGCAGAAAGGATCTTCCTGGGCTTTCATTATTAAAGGGGCAATGGAGAAATCCTGGTCATAGATATGATCAAGTACCAAACTACTTGCCTTAAGAGCATCATCCATCAAATACTGATAAGAATAAAACTTCGATAATTTAGGACAAAGGACGGAATCTTTATCACCATAGCCAACACTAGTACGAAGATATTGGCCCCCACGGGCGCTGATGTCTTTTCCGTTAGACTTTAGAGCTGATTTATCGAAGAACGAAAGATAGTCCATTGACAAGTAAGTAACACCAGTCGTCTTCAGAACACTGAGGAAGGCTTTATCGGAAACAGTTTTGTTAGTATCCTTTACCGGAGTCTTTTGAATAATATGCTGAATACCGAATCCAGTAGGCTCATATCCAGCTATTTCTTTAGCGTTCTCATCTTGGGTCAAAGCATAAGCATATAAAGGCAGCTGCAGAGAGCCGCCTAAGAATACTTCCTTGATGTTAAAGGTCTCACTTCCAGTTTTATAATCCAAAATTGTATAATACTGCCTATCTTTGCATCCAGGCGTAAAGACTAGTTTATCGATTCGACCCTTTAAATGATAATTCCTCTTGCTGACTGAAGAAGTCAAGGAGAAAGTAACCGGTCTTTCATATGCTTCCTTTACCTTATCTAAGGAAGTAAACTGCATACGGGCAATAGCCGTGTAATGGGAAAGCCAGAAATAAGAAAAATCCAAGAAGGCCAGTTCTTTGTTTCCCGTTTCAATATTTTGCTTCTTTCTCTGATCAATGAAATCCTGTTTAGCTTCTTTAAAACGGATATCAAAATCAAAAGTCGGACTATAGATATTTTCAAATATGAAATGGCAGAAGCTGCCAAAATCTCTTAAGTAAGTGTCATCAAAAGGATCGTCCTGTTCCAGTTTCAGAACCTTATTCAGATAATAGTAAAACGGGCATTTAAAGTAATCATTGAAAGCCGTGACTGAGAATTCCTTTGGAAAAGGAATACGGCTCGTAATCAGCTGATAACTATGATCATAGTCTTTATAATCAGCTGTCTTTTTTTCAAAGAAATCATCCTTTATTTTTGAAGAAAGCAATTTAATGGCAGCATTAGTATATAGACCTTCTTCATTGATGGATTTGTTCTCAGCTTTCCACTTCATTTCTTCTAAGAACTGAGAATCATAAATCTTATCACTGAGATGAAGCTTTACTCGACTCAAAGAAGAGATGTTCATATATTTAATGTAGTTTAGTTTCTTTCTTCTATCAAGACGAGTCAAAGCATAACTAGGATTAGCACCAACCTTAACTAATTCCTGATCAGAATAAATATTCGTATCATCATGTACGGAATAAAAAACATCATGCTGAAAATCAGTCACATAAATAAGACTGTTAGGATCAAAATCAATATCCGTTCTTCCTTGCACTAAACCCTGTTCACTTGCAAAACTGACTGAATAAGAAGCAAGAATCTCCTGCAGGTTCGAAAAAGCAAACTGCTGGTCAGGTAGCTTATCCAATTGATATGTATCAACTATTCTTTTCAAGGCTTCAATAGCGGAACCTTTTTGAATCTTAGAAGGAAAAACAAACTTCTTAGTAGAACAGTAATCCTCTACGGTCTTCTTAACTTCTTCGTCATTGATTAAAGGCAAGGAATAAGTAAGACCGGTTTTAATGTTAAAGATATCCGCCAATAAGGAAACGTAATAATAATCAGTGCTGTCCTTTAAAATAATGCTGATGTCACTAGGCTTAAACCCGTTTTTAACAATCTGGCTGCGGATATCACTGTAAATGAACGTGAACTGAAGAAACTTATCAGAGAAAAGATAAATAGTAGGTTGAGTCTCATACTTAGTCTTAAAATCCAAATCCTCAAAATGAAGATCCTCAAAGCTGAGATTGCTTCTTTTTAACAGTCCTTTAAGTTCTAAGTCTTCATCGTCTTCGAACAAATAAATTTTCTTCTTCTGAAGCTCATAGGAACCATATTCGTCTTTCTGAAGATAGCCTTTCAGTTCAAGATCGGTTTTTAAAGCCTGGAGTTCTTCATTTTGAGAAGCATCCGCTACTCGTAATATCTTAACTATTTGCTTCAATCGGGAATAATCGTATTTTTCTTTAGTCAGTAGGTAAGGAATAGGATCAGAAGAATAAGAAAAAGAAAGCCGATCAATAAGTTCTTCTTTAGTTAATAATTTGCAATCAAAATCGGGATGCTTATCCTTGAACTGCAAAAGCAGTTTCTGATAGCAGGGATCTGTGACGATGAAACAGGATGATTCAAATAGTTTCTTTGCCATTATTTCTTTTTTGATCAACAAATATATTTTAGTCCAAGCAGTACCATATTTCATTAAATCTTGAGAAAGTCAGGTATTTATCCTTTTCGGGCATGATGCCAAAAAACTTAATCCATAATATTTAAGTAAATTTTGAAGCCAATTCCCTTTTAGTTTGCTACAATGATTCGGTATGACAAAAAAAACAGTCTTAGCCTTCGATTTCGATGGCACTATTGCTAACAGCGTTTATTTGGAAAAATACACTATTTTTACCACGGCTGAAAAGTTCATGGATGCCAAAACTTTGGCTGCTTTTGATAAATCCCACGTAGAAAAGTACTATGGTCCTACTGAAAAAGGAATCATTAAGAAATTAGTTCCTAAAGAAAGCTTCCCAGCTGCTTGGGATTACTTCATCAAGCTTTATAACGAACAATCAAGGATCATGATGCCTAAGCCTTTTGATGGCATTAAAGATCTTCTGAATAAATACAGTCAGAGAAAAGATGTCTTAGTAGTCATGTTGACCGGAAGAAGTCCGGAGACTTTAGCTATTTCCTTAAAGGATTTAGGATTAGAACCCTATTTTGCTAAATGTTATACTGGTGCCATGACTGGGGTCAACAAAGATAAATCCATTCTGAAACTACTTCATGATTATGGGCTTAACAAAAATGATGTTCTCTATATCGGCGACACTGTCGCTGACATTAAGGTGATGAGAAAAGTCAACGTCGATCTCATCTCCGCTGTTTATGGTTATCCTAAAGATTACCAGGACAGTATTGATAAGCTCAACCCTTCTTTAGTAGCTCATACAGTCCAAGAACTTGATGAGCTTTTAAAGAAAGCAACACATTAAATTATATTAACCTTTCTTTTTCTTCTTGCCCATATAGGTTAATATATAGGAAACAAAAACAGGCACTTAAAATGACTGAAATGGAACAAAAAGAGAAAAAAGAAAACTCTGGAACTGAAACCATCATCACTGATTCCAAAATCAATGACCCGATTTCAGTTGAAGCCCTCCATCAGGCTTTAATTACAAGCGATATTGATGGCATCAAAAAGCTAGGCAAAGAAAACTCCGATGTCAACTTAGCTGAAGCTTTAAACACCCTGACTGACAATGAAGTAAACATTTTCTTCTCCGTCATCACGGATTATGATTCACTAGGTGAAATCTTCTCTTATCTATCTGTTGAAACAAGAGAATACCTCTGCAATAACCTACCTAAGAAAACCCTCACCAATGTCTTAATCAATGTCCCGACTGATGATTTAGCCGACTACGTCGAAGACTTAGCCAAGTCCTTAAGAGACAAAGTTCTTTTAGCCTTACCGACTAAGCGTCGACAGATTGTTCAAAAGCTCGCTCGCTTCTCCGATGACACCATCGGATCCATCATGACTACCGATTATCTATCAGTACCTCCTGATTACACCATTAAACAAGTCTTTGACACCATCAAAGAAGTAGGCAATACCTTAGAAACAGTTCAGGTTATCTTTGTCACCGATAGCAACAATATTCTTTTAGGAACTCAGCGTCTGGAATCCTTGATGTTCGAAGATCCTAATACTAAAATTTCGGCTGTAATGCAAAAAGATTTCCCTTATATTTCACCAATTGCCGATAAGGAAGAGGCAATTCCGGTTTGCAAGAAATACGATTTACCGGTTCTTCCGGTTGTCTCCCGCAAAGGCGATATGCTAGGCATAATCACTTTCGACGATGTCTTGGATGTCATCGAAGCTGAAAACACCGAAGATGTCTACAAGCAAGGCGGTGTTGCCAATATGTCGACTCCTTACATGCAGACTAAGACATTTAAGTTGGCTCAGTCATATGTCATCTGGTTGATCATTCTTTTAGTCATCAATACTTTCTCAGCCATGATTATTTCTAGTTTTGAGTCATCCTTAATGACCTTGCCGATTCTGATTTCTTTTATTCCGGCTTTGGCAGATAGCTGCGGTGATGCCGGTGATCAAACCACTTCTTCTATTACTCGAGGTTTGGCAACTGGGGAAATCCAAATGAAGGATTTCTTCAAGGTTGCAGGCAAGGAATTCTTGGCTGGTTTCTTAACTGCTTTACTGGTAGCCGTATTTAATTTCGGATGGGTAATGATGGAATTAAATACTCCAATTCTAAATACTACTGCTGAGATGGAAGCTAATCTTGCCACTTACTTTGGTTCCACCCAGAATGGCTACATGATTATTGCCAGTATTGTTTCCTTGTCCTTCCTCTTTGGAATAACCTTCGCCAAACTCTTTGGTGTCATACTACCAATGCTAGCAAAACTGATTCATATCGATCCGGCTTTCATGAGCGGACCTTTGATTGCTTCTCTGATGGATATTTTGACCCTCTTGGTTTACTTTGGAACCGCCGCTGCCATCATTGATTCGATTGATCCTGGTCTGATTGCGATAGCTACTACGACTGTCGTCAGTATAATTTAAGGAGGCATCACCATGAAAAAGAATGAACATGACGAAATGACTGATGATCTTCTTAAAGAGACTAATGAAGAAGCGGAAAAAGGAGAAATCAAAGTCGATGACTCCTTGACTGGTAATGTTAACCATCAGCTTTCCAATGACGCCATGAAGGCCATCATCCAGAACCGTAATACCACTATTCTGAAGTTGACTGTCTCTCAATATGATCCCCACAATATTGCTAACGCCATGAATGACTTAGATGAAGAAGACTTGCTCTTCTTCTTCAAAGCCATCAAATCCGATGATGCAGCCCCAGTGTTCACTTTCTTGGAACAGGAAACCAAGGAACGGGTCGTGAAGGCTTTCTCTTCCAGTGACCTGCAAAACATCGTCTCGGCCATGGCCACTGATAATTTAGTCGACTTCGTTGATGATTTGCCGGCTAATCTGGTCAACAAGGTTCTAAAAGCCACCAATCCGGAGGATAGGGCTCAGATTTCAACTTATTTGAATTTCAAGGATGACAGCGCCGGAACCATAATGACTCCGGAATATCTATCCGTAAAAGACACTGACACGGTCAATGATGCTTTGACTAAGATAAGAACCTTAGGCAAAGGACT
>JBAXZY010000017.1:0-23622 GCA_041670045.1 Bacilli bacterium
AAAGCAAAGTTTTTCGTTAGTATAGAAACTAAGAAACCGATAATTCCGCCTAAAATGACGGAGAGAAGCTGACTTATTTGAAGGCTTTTTTGAAGCTTCTTGGACGACTTATGTTCAGCAATTTTGGCTTTGAATTTATCAAACATGTTTTCGACCTCTTAGCGAAAGCCAGAAAGCCATATACAAGGTGGGAAACACTAATCCGATAGTTAAGCATTGGGCAATAAGATAATAATATGTATTTAAAAATTGTCTGATATTAGGAAAATAGGCGAAGCAAAAGGCAACTATGATCATAAAAAATAGAAAGCTGCTTTGAGTGATTATTAATTCTTTTTGATTGACTTTTAAAAAGCTGTCATCTGTTTCAATTGCTGTATCTGCTTTTTTCATTAAGAAATGGTAATTTAGAAGATGGGCTTCATTTTCTTTGTCTTTCGTTAGGCAATATACAAACCCAGAAGAGAATCCATGGAGAGAGTAAGGGCAGCTGGGATTCTCAAGTAGGGTTTCATATGGAATAACTTCCTGATAGCCAAGTAAGTATTTGCAGCTATTGTCATAGCTTTCTTTGCTTCCTTTTTGATTACTGATTTGATGAATGAAAGAAGAAAAGAAGCAGAGGCAACTAAGCTCTTTTTGCCTTTTATTTTTCTCTTTATGGTATTGAAAAAGAAAGAAGGTGCTTAAGGTAATGGAAAGAACAAAACTGAATATACCCCAAATTGGAACTAGGAATAACAGAAAAGAAAGAGATGAAAATAGAACCATAACTAAGAGACTTAAATACTCTTCCCTTATAAATGATCTAAACTCCGACATAAGGTTGCCCCCTTCACTCATTGTTGGGTTTGAGCAACCGTTTTTTCTAATTAAGCACCTAAGACTTCTAAAAATTCAGCAATTGCCTGATTGCGGATACGGTAAAAACTGTTTTTGCTCTTTGTGTAGACATAGGAGGATCCTTCTTCTCCTGGAAGAAAATAATAATTCCACAGGAATAAGCCGCCTTCGTGATTGATGGAAGAAAGAGAAAAGACAATAGTCATAATAAGCTTTACCTTTTCGGGAACCTTAGTACCAGCAGGACTTTCTAATAAAGCTTTGACGGCAGTCATCTGAGGCAGAGAATCTTTCTTTCCAACCAAAACACAAATCTCCTTAGGTGAAATAAGAATAAGCTCATTGATCGTAATCTTAAACAAAAGGGCCAACTGATTCATCTTTTCGATTGGACTTAGATTGACGTCTACTAAAGACATTTTGAGATACCTCCTTGTGTTTCTCTCTTTAATTGAAATGAAATATTTCATCTAAACTTATTCAAGTTTAAAAGGACAGCCAAATAAAGTCAAGGGAAAAAAACATACGAAAATTTTTCGTTACTTTTTGGAAACGATTTTGGTACAAATATGCAACAAAAGAATACAAAAATTGAGAACAGAATTTACTTAAGTAGATTTAGCAAAATACTATCCATAATGAATAATTTTGATTTTTTAATCATAAAACGTTGATTTTTTATCGAAAAATCCCCTTTTAGGTTTTCGAGATTTGCCGAATAATCGGTTAAAAAATCTTTTTTGAACAAATTTGCGAATTCATCTAAATTAAAACCGTTCACAAGACGCAAATTCAGCATTAAATATTCAAATTCATGATCTTTTTCGGTGATCTTGTCAAATGTTCTCTTATTAATTCCCTTCAAATAATCAGTCAAAGATAGGGTGTTTTTATACCTAGTGTCATTGATATAACCACTGCTAGATAAACCAGCCGCGTAATATTGACCATCGTGCCAGTAATTCAAATTGTGAATTGATTCATATCCTTTCTGGGCAAAATTAGATACTTCATATCGGTGATAACCCTCTTGTGGAAGCAGGTAGTTTATGCAGGAATACATTTTAGCCATGGTTTCATCATCCAAGGCTTGAATGTTTTTATTGTGGAAGACAGTCGAGTCTTCAATCTGCAAAGAATAGAAAGACAGGTGCGTAGGATTAAGACTGAAGGCAAAATTGATGTCGTCTTTTAAATCATCGAGGTTGGTATTTGGAACTCCATAAATAAAATCCAAGTTGTAGTTTTTCAGGCCGGCTTCATTTAAAAGCCTTACCGCTTTGATGACTTCCCCGTTGGTATGGTTTCGGCCTAAGTAATGCAAGGTCTTTGGATTCGAAGACTGAACGCCTAGTGATATTCGGTTGACTCCGTATTCAGAAAGCAATGAGACCTTTCTTTTGGTTAGGCTTTCCGGGTTAGCTTCCACGGTGAATTCTTCTGGATAATAAAAATGCCTGTTAAGGTATTCTAATAATCTCTTTAGATTACTATCAGAAAGACAAGTGGGAGTTCCTCCGCCTATATAGATCGTTTTCAGACTTTGATCCTTTATCTTCAGGCTTTCTATATCATTGATGAGACAATCAATGTAACGGTCTTGAGAAAAGGTGCCTTTAAGCACCTTGGCAAAATCACAATAATTACAAATGCAGTCGCAGAAAGGAATGTGGATATAGAGAGAAGAAATCATTTTCCTTCGTCTTCCCAGTCCTGTCTAACTTGAGGTATCAAAGAATCAATATCATCATCAGTGAAAACAAAGCCCAAGTCTTTTTCTTTGGAGGTGATATATTTTCTGGCTTTCTCATTATTGAGGTTTTCATAATAAGGGTTGCTTTTTTCCTTATTAGGATTGATGGTGATTTCTTTCACCTCTTCACTGGCGATTTCTTCCGTGGATTTCTTTTTTCCAAATTTAGGTCTTAGGGCAGGAACAGTGAACATTAAGGTTAGGGCCACAATCACGACTCCTAGAATGGCTAAAAGAACGATTCCAATCATTGGGAAACTGGTATCTAATGTTACTATTGTCATTTATTGTTCTCCTTCAATGGTATTGGTGTATAGACAAATTTGTTGCCGACCTTCTCTTTCTTATAGAATCCGCGGTTAGCTAAATCTTCCATCGAGGTTCTGGCAGTTTCATAAACCGTGTTTTCACCCTCTTTGAATTGCTCAATGGTATAGTGCAAGGAAATAGTGCAGTGTCCGGCAAAGAAATGAGCCTGCTTTCTTTTAAGCTGGGGATGGACTTCCAATAACTTATCCGTAATATCACTTATTTTATCGCTTTGAGTTCCTAAAGGAAAATCGGGCAAAGCAAGATTGGGAGCAAGAGTAGTTACCGGAATATCTTTACTGTCAGAGGGGTTTTGATTGTTAGAGACTTTCTTCGCTTCTTCCTGGGATTGAGCTAATAATTCGGCTAAGTCTTTTGCTATTTCACCTTCTTCTTTGATGATATAAGGAAGGACATAGGCAAGATAATAGGTAAGGTCTAATGACTTTTCGCTTTCCATTAATCGCTTAAAGAAAGTCTCGGACCGAGAATAAGCAATAGATTCAAAATCAATTGCATAACCAATTTCTTTGAACCCCGAAAAAGACATAAAAGCTTTGGCTGATAAAGAGGCGGTTTCTTCATTAGAATATTCATATGGCCTTACGCAATCAAAGAAGTAGATGATGGTTAAAGCTTTAAGCAAGGCCGGGATGTTTTCGGAGCTTAGGAAAACGAATAAATCCTTAAACTGAGAGGAAATTTCTTCCGGTTTGGATTCTTTTAATAAATTAACTAAGTCTTTAGTAATTTCTTTTCTAACCTTAGGATCAGTGTTTTCTTCATTTCCGATTAGGAAGCCATTGATATTATTAATTACTTGATCATCGAAACTGTTTGTTAACAGGAACTTGTCATATGTTCTTGAATAGGCATCAATCACAAACAACGAAGAAGGAATGCTTTCCAATTCCAAAAGAGCCAATTTCCGGTTGGTTTCCTCGGACTTAAGGATAACCCCATTGGCTCTGCTGGTTGCTAAAAGGCTAGCCATTTTGCGCTTGAGCAGGAACTGGTGTTGGAAGTTAATGCTCAACTGCCGATAAACCAATAAATTATTAAGAAGCTTTGTCTGTAAGGAATAAGTATCAAATAAAAGCTTTTTAGTTAAACAAATCTTATAAGTGTTGTTTTCACAATCACGAAGATCGGTTTCTTCATCATAAAAACGGCGATAAGAAATAACACTATCCCAAGAAGAAGAAACATCGTTGGAATTAAAGATAGCTTTCACTTCATCTTTGGTAGCATAGACTTCATCGGTGAAACGTCTTCCTTCATCGGTTTTAATCATAACAAGTCGATTATAGAACAATCCATTATTAAATACTAAATATTTACTAAATTATTTGCTGGAACCTTCATCGACAGTCAGCATGGCAATAAACGCTTCCTGCGGAACTTGAACCTTGCCAAATTCCTTCATACGTTTCTTACCTTTCTTTTGTTTCTCCAAAAGTTTCTTCTTTCGGGAAATATCACCGCCGTAGCATTTAGCTAAGACATCCTTTCGGACAGCTTTTATATCTGCTCTAGCAATTACCTTGCTACCAAAAGCGGCCTGAACAGGAATTTCAAACTGTTGCTTAGGAATTACATCCTTCAATTTATCAACGACGGCTCTAGCTCTTTGATAAGCCGTCCCTCTGAAGATTACCGTCGTTAAAGCATCGACAGCCTGACCGTTTAGAAGAATATCCATTCTTTCAACATCACTGACTTCATAGCCCATCAATTCATAATCCAAGGAAGCATAGCCCTGAGAAACCGATTTCAATTTGTCAAAGAAATCAAAAACGATTTCACTTAAAGGCATTTTGTATTCAAGTTTAACACGGGTCTCGTCAATATAAGTCATTGTGATATAGATGCCTCGTTTGCCTTGGCACAAAGTCATAATGTTTCCAACATAGGTTTTAGGAGCCATGATATCGACTTTGGCAAAAGGCTCCAAAGTACTCTTGATTTTGGTTCGGTCCTTAGGAAAATCAGCCGGGTTTTGAATGAACTTGGTTGTTCCATCGGTGAAGTTGACTTCAAAATTTACAGACGGAGCCGTACATACTAAATCCAAATCATATTCTTCTTCCAAACGTTCCTGAATAACTTCCATATGAAGCAATCCTAGGAAACCGCAACGAAAACCGGATCCTAGTGCTACGGAGGTTTCAGGTTCGTAGACCAAAGCCGAATCATTCAAAGAAAGTTTATCTAAGGCATTATGCAAATTTTCAAAATCCTGATTGTCACTAGGATACAAACCAGCATAAACCATGGGTTGAGTCTTTCTAAATCCTTTTAAGGCTTTATCAGTTGGTGTTTCAGCTAAAGTAACAGTATCACCGACTGAAACATCTTTAATGGTCTTAATGGAAGCACACAAATATCCAACCTCACCGGCCTTTAATGAATCCACTCGACTCTCTTTAGGAGTTCTAATACCCAGTTCAGTAACAAGGTAAATATTTCCATTGGACATGAATTTAACTTTGTCTCCGACATGAACCGCTCCTTCAAATATTCGGATTAGAATAATAACGCCACGGTAAGAGTCAAATTTGGAATCGAAAATCAAAGCCTTCAAAGGCTTGTTTTCATCACCAACTGGAGAAGGCAGATCCCTTACGATATGTTCCAATAATTCAGGAACTCCTTCGCCGGTTTTAGCTGATACTTTCAAACAACGGTCCGGATCAATCTGTAAGGTATCAATCAGTTCCAGTTCACAGTTTTCAATATCAGCTGATGGCAAATCGATTTTGTTGATTACCGGAATGATTTTTAAGCCGTTATCAATGGCTAGATAACCGTTTGCCAAGGTCTGGGCCTGGACGCCTTGAGTTGCATCAACGACTAACAGAGCACCTTCACAGGCACTTAATGAACGGGATACTTCGTAGGTGAAGTCAACATGACCAGGAGTATCAATCAAATTAAAAAGATATTCTTCCCCGTTTTTAGCCTTATAGGTGACGTTTACGGCGTTAAGCTTAATAGTTATGCCTCGCTCTCTTTCAATCGACATATCATCTAAAAGCTGAGGCTGTAAATCACGGATTTGAACAGCACCGGTTTTTTCCAGTATTCTATCGCAAAGAGTGGATTTGCCATGGTCAATATGGGCAACTACACAGAAGTTCCTAATATGTTTTTGATCGAAGTTCATTTATTGCTGTCCTCCCAGAATATTTTTAATTGGTAACGCAATTCGCTGGCCGAAATTACTTTCTTACAGTCTGGATAGATTTCTTTGAAGACGTCACGATAGAATTGATAGCTGAAACGTGAATCAATGAAGAGAATAAATCCCTTGTCAGTCTCAGAACGGATTACTCTTCCCGCCGCCTGAAGAACACGGTTAAGGCCAGGATATGTATAAGCATAACTGAAGCCCTTCTGATTTTCACCATTAGAGATTTTATCATAATAGTCTTTAATACGATCTCTTTCAAAACTGATTTGTGGTAAACCCACTGAAATTATGATGGCACCTATCAATCGCTCACCGACTAAATCTATTCCTTCTGAGAAAATTCCGCCTATCACTGTAAAGCCAATGACGGTTTTTTTATTATCGGGTTTGAAATGGGATAAGAAATCGTCGCGCTGCTCCTCACCCATCTTTTGTTCTTGAAAGTACACTTCTGAATCAGGAATGGGTTGACTTTCGAAGAAGGAGGTTAAATCACTGAGATACTGGAATGAAGGACAAAAGACTAAGTAATTTCCCTTTGTTTGGCTGACGGCCGCTTTAACAAGACAAAAAACCTCAAACATGGTCTTTTCACGGTCCTTGTAACGTAGGGAGAGATTGGTATCGACAAAGACACGTCGGTTGGATAACGGGAAAGGGGATTTCAAAACTATTCTATTATTCAGATCGTTAATGTCACCGCCTAAGAGATCGATGTAGTAGTTCTTAGGTGACAAAGTAGCTGAAAAGAAGACAGCCGTTTCAAAATAATCTGTAGCTGATTTAATCACCGGACGGCAATCTAAGTTAATGATCTTAATTCCTTGGATTGATTTATCATCATTGAGAATCAGGTAACAAAGAAAAGCGGATCCATTTTCTTCATCATTCAATTGAGAAATCAAATAGACAAGACTATTGATGTTAAAGAAGAATTCCATTAAAGGATCAGTAACTAAACCGGTATGCTTTTTGATGATGGTTTTTATGTCGACTAGGATGTCGTTCAAATCATTTTCAAAAGTGCCTGGAATCTCTTTGAGTATGGAAATGTTTTTACGGAAGTTGTCATTCTCGGTGTCAATTGGAAGCTTAGCTAATAACTTAATGCTGTCTTCGATATCAGTTTTAAGGCTTTTGAATTCCACTCCACCACAGACGGAAAGAGCATCCTCAAATTGATGTTTGGTGACATAAAGAGAATACATATCCCGCACACGGTCAGGCAAGTTATGACATTCATCAACTAAAAGAATGGAGTGGGTTCTTTGAATATTAGATTCTTCAAGGCCAAGACGGTCATGATAATCATATACGTAGGTGTAATCACAGACTAAGACATCACAGTACCGTGATAAATCAAGCTGGAATTGGAAGGGGCACATTTTCTTCTTATAGCAAATTTCTTCGATGGTCTTTCGGTCAAAAAGGTCATATGCTTCTAAACAGTCAAAGATGGTATCGAACAATTTGTCGTAATAATTTCTAGCATAAGGACATTCATCAGGATTGCAGTGGCCTACTTTATCATTGAAACAAATTCTTTCCTGACTAGTGAATTCAATTGATTTGATTTTGGCTCCTTGTTGGATGAATAAGTCAATGGTGGACATGGCTATTTTTTTAATGGAATTCTTGGCGGTTAGATAGAAAATGCGGTCGGCTTTCTTTTCACCAAAGCGGCAAATGGTGGGATACAAGACGGAAACGGTTTTTCCTATTCCTGTAGGGGCTTCTACAAAAACTTCTTCTTTTTCCTCACAGGCCTTAATAACAAAATCCATTAAATCCTGCTGTCCGCCTCTGATTTCCTTAAAAGGAAAATTCAGTTTTTTGCAGGACTCGTCTCGGATGTTTTTGTAGTGTTGGATTTTTTTAATGTATAGGGCATAGCGAGCAATCAAATCTTCCACGAATGAAGATAATTCATCGGCTGAATAAGTCTTTTCGATTTTCTTACTGATGCGGTAATTGGATTGTTTGAGGTAGGTTAATACGACTTTCACTTCTTCTACTTTTTGTTGGACGGAGAGAATATAGGCATAGAACAAAGCTTGACCTAGATGCCATTGTCCATTCTCTTTTGAAAATTCATTTAGATCAGCTACTGTAGTTTTGATTTCTTCGACTGTTATCTGTTTTTTCTCATTGATGATTACGCCATCGGCTTTTCCAGAAACCACAAACATAAAATCCTCATAACGAAAAGTATACTCGAGAGGGTATTCTGAAATGTAATTCTCTCCTTGCTGGCTTTGGTAAAGAGCATGGAGCCTTGTTCCCTCCAGCATCGAAGCTTGATTGAAGATACGGGTATCTAAATGTCCACGTCTAAGAAGGACGTCGACGATATCGTGTACTGACAGATAAAGTATGTGTGGCATAGCTTATCTATTTTAGCACGTGAATAGAGTAATTCTTAGGAAGACAAGGATAATATTTCCGGGTGACCTCTTTTGAAAACCTGAACTTCTTTTTTTACCTCCTTTAACGTTGTAAGGCTTTCAATTAATTCTCTGCACCCTTTTTCCTGACTTTGGATGACATACTCCATTTCCTGAATAGCGTATTTCTTAGTGTGATTAATTCTTGCTCCAAGCAAAAGACAGTCTAAGCTATGAGCCGCAATTCCTAATCGTAAATAATAATTTGCCTGTCTTAACTTCTTTTGACTTGTGAGGGTAGTAAAAATATAGTTATATAAATCAGGAAATTTTCTTGCTAATTTGCAAAGAAGCTTTAATCCTGCTTGCTTACTTTTTGAGTCTTTTCTCCTTAGCAAATCTTTACCTAAGGCAATACCAGCTTCCATATCACCTTTTTTATAGGCAAGTCTATGAATTCGCGATTCGTTTTCTTTATCAAATACAATTTCTTGTCTTAATAGTTTGCTGGCCATAAATAGGCTGGCATCATAAGATAAAGAATTGCAAAAGCAATGGTAAGCGCGGTTGACATCTTTATCGGTAATATTGCCTTCATAAAACATCATTCCTAAAGAATAAAAGCCGAGGCTGGAACCTTCTAATTCACTTTTCAAATAGTACTTCAAAGCCATCTTTTCATCTTTTTGAATTCGTAATCCATTCTCATAGAGTAAACCTAAATAGAAATCGGAAACGGCATCATTCTTTTGGGAGCCAAGAAGGAAATATTCGAACCCATTCTTTTTAATTTTTAGATTAAAGCAAATTATTCCTAAGTTTCGGTTTACCTCGGCTGTTTTTTCGGCTTCTTGATAAAGATTATAGGCTTCTTGAAAATTCCGTTTTGTGCCTCTGCCGTGGAAATAGCAGGAAGCTAGATAATTGGCAGCTTCCTTCACACCTTGAAGATAGGAAACTTTAAAGCAGTTGAACGCTCTTTCGAGATTCCTTTTATAAGGTTTGATTCCCGTTTGCTGCAAAATAGCAAATAAGAAAATAGCGGTCCGATCACCAATGCTTAGTAAAGAAGTAAAGGGCTTGATCAGTTTAGTAGGAATCTTTTTTGAATTATTGGATATTAGTAACCAAATTCCAGCTAAAACCAGTGATTTAACAGGACTCCTTTTTGAAGAGCATAAAGAAAGAATAAGTTCAACCGTAGCTAAATGATTAAAACCTGAAAAATTCAACGAAAACAAATCAGATTTAAAAATCGGAGACAAATATTGATGGACAAAACGGTAATCCATTTGCTTCATTTTTTCTCCTCACAAAACAAAGGATAATAAAAGCAATTCAATATTTCAAATCACGTTCTCGGTTTATTCCCCGGATTGTTCCAATTAGGGCCATATTCTTTATCAGGAATCATCTTTTTTGCACCAAGAAATGAAAACATATCTTGAATATCGAAACATACTTTGCTAGAATAACAAAGCTCTTAAAAGAGTAACTTGATGGCCCGATAGCTCAGCTGGCAGAGCACAGCACTGAAAATGCTGGTGTCGGCAGTTCAACCCTGCCTTGGGCCACCATCGAAAAAAATAATGTCACTCCTTAATTGGGGTGACATTTTTTGTTTCAACTGTCTTATGTAAAAAATAGATTTTTGTTTTGTTTCGGTTAATGACCGGCATAATCACTCTATTAATAATTCATCATTTGTAAAAATATTAAAAAAATGTCAAATCATGTAAATTGTCTAATGCCTTGAAAAAGGCTTTTCTTAAATAAAGTGGCAAGAAACAATTTCCAAAAGTGATAGTGTGTAAAAAACAGTGAAACTAAGGTTTCAAAAAAACTCGTGTTAATCGAAATGTAAGCAATTTCTTAATAAAAAGCCTTTTTCTTTAATAACAACGTCTTTATAATATAAATATCCTATAGATTTGGAATCTTTTGTATATCGAGTAGGAGACGGGGGATAAACCTAAAATGGAAAAGAAGCAAAGTAGAAGAAATGGAAAGAAGCTTAATCTTCTTAAATTAGTCGACGGTGTCTATTTTGATGAAAGAGGATTTGGTGAAGTTCATTTAATGAACGAAAACGAGTCAATCTTCGGTGTTAAAGAATATGTCTACAAGGGCTATATTCATAAAGGCCGCTGTGGATTTGTTTCTGGCAAGAAATTAGCTGTTAAGATTCCTTGCAAGGAAGAATGGAATCATGGCTACACCTTAGAAGGTGCTGCTCAGGATATCTTCAAAGTCGATAACGCCTTATGCATTCGTAATGGCATGGAGAAGAGAACCTTCTGCTATATCAACAGCAAGTCCGTCTTCAAGTTTGTCGGTGATCCCAATGTTCAATACGCCCTCTATGTTCGTTTCTATGAGAACTGCTATGGCGTTGAAAACAATCGTTGGGTCGTCATCTGGGCTGAAGAAGTTAAGTAAATAAATAGCCGGGCAACCGGCTTTTTTGGTTTCAAAAATAAATCTATTCTAAATAGGGTAGCTTTAAGTTCAAAAAAAATCCTGCACTTTTGATGCAGGATATTTTTCAATCAATCTTTTCGAATTCGCTCTTAGGAGCACCACAGACCGGGCAAGTAAAGTCATCCGGTAATTCTTCATCTTCGGTTTCATAAATGTAACCGCAGAGTAAGCATTTGAAGTGATGCATCGTCTTTTCGTTAGTATTGGACATTTTGTTTTTGTTCTCCTGGTAAGTCGGGGCATTCTTTGGTGACAGACCTTTTTTAACCTTATGGTAATAACTGTATGTCATAGGAACACCAGGCTTGATCATTTCGCAAGCGGAAACTTCACCGACAAATAACGTATGAGTATTTGTATCCAGCTCTTGTTTGATATTAAGGATGAAATAGCAGATGGCATCATCAACAATCGGTAAGCCATCAATGGTCTTAAAGGGAATACCTTCAAACTTGTCAACATTTCGGGAACTTTTAAAACCAAAATTTCCGATGGTCTCAGGTTTGACATCTTCGGCTAGAACCATAATAGCTAGCTTTTTGGTTTCTCTAATGGCAACATTGGTGTAGTTGTCATGGTTAAGAGAGACCAGCATCTGAGAAGGATTGGATGTAATCTGAATGGCACAATTGGCGATACAACCGACTTTCTTACCGTCCATATCAACGGCGGTGATGAGATACATGCCATAACTTAGATTAAAATAAGTTTCCTTGTTCATAACTCCTCCGTACTAATATTTAATCATAAAAATAATGAATTGTGAATTATTGTGCTTAAGTAATATTTGGTAAGTGATAGAATAAAACACGTTATGAAGGGAGCTCTCCTGTGGTGATTGTAATTGGTGGAATGATTGGCCTTGGCAAAACGACAACGGCTAAGATCTTAAATGAAGAGATGAAAATACCGGTTTATTATGAATCAGTCGATGATAATAAAGTCTTACCTCTTTTCTATAGTGCTACCAAAGAGGAAATTGAAACAAAAAGATATGCTTTTTTGCTTCAACTGAATTTCTTGATTTCCCGTTATCGTTCAATTAAAAAAGCTTTGACTAATGACAATGCCATTCTTGATCGCTCAATATATGAAGACCATTATTTTGCTTCTAAGAATAAGGATTTAGGAAGGATTTCACCCTTGGAAATGGAAATCTATGAATCACTTCTAAAAGAATTCCTTTCGGATTTAGAGATAATGCCTAAAAAGGCTCCTGATGTCATGATTTATCTTAAAGGCTCCTTTGACACCGTTCTAGAAAGAATCAAAGAACGTGGCCGTTCTTATGAGATTGCACCGGACCTAGTCGATTATTATCATTTTCTTTGGAAAGATTATGATACTTGGATTAATAAGTCTTATACGGCAAGCCCGATAATTACTTTGGATGTTGATAAAACCGATATCCTTAATAATCTGAAGGACCGCCAAGAATTGGTTGCATTAATCAATTCTTACTATAAAAACAGTAAATAATTATCTATCTAAAAGCGGTTCCCTTAAAATTTACCTTGCCATTATTGCCTATTAGTACTACATTATTAAGGCAATCGCGTGGGTCTTTCCCATGATACCCCACGTAAAACATTAACAGGGGGCTTTTTTAATGAAAGCTGAAAATGAAGAGAAGACTGATGTTGTCGAAGATAAAGCAAAGAAACATCCCATCAAAGATTATTTTGCTTGTTTCAAATTAGATACTAGGAGTATTGCAACCAATGCAATTATTGCAGCTATGTATGTGGCCCTAACCTATGCTTTCTATTTTATGTCTTACACAACTCCGCAGGTAAGAATCTCAGAATTCTTAATGCTTCTGCCTTTCTTTAACCCCAATTATACAATCGGTTTAACAATCGGGTGTTTCTTAGCAAACATCTATTCGCCAGCCTTTGCTGCTCTCACACCTTTGGACATGGTGTTTGGCACCTTAGCGACTTTTTTGAGTTGCATTCTTGAAAGCTTATGCCGTCAATTGATAGTAGCCAGTCTAATTCCGGCTATTCTTAATGGCTTTATCGTTGGTTATGAACTGACTTTTTTATCCGGGACTGACCTTTCAGGACAAAGCACTACTATTTTTTACTGGACTCAGTTTGGTTGGGTTGCCTTAGGAGAAGTAATAGCTGTATCAGTTATTGGGTATATTATCTTTATGGCCCTGACCAAAAAACAAGGACCAGCCTTTTTTAGAATTATTAATGCAAAGCAGAACCTTAATTATCGATTCTGATTATTATCGTCAGTATGAGCTTTAATCCTCGCATCTTTAACTGAAGACTGTCGATCAATCTTTTGTAATTTCTGATAGTTTTCGTTTAAAGCAATTTCATATCTGCCATTCGACCAAGCATTGAAGAACTTAGTATCTTTTAATGAATCAGGAAGGTATTGCAAGTACTTCCAAATTCTGGGGTCGTCATAAGGATAGGCATCCTCAGGTTGGACTCCGACCTGCTTTAATTTTAAATAATTCTGAACTTGAATTGGGCTTTCATCAACTTTGGCATCAGCAGCTTCAATAGCCCAAGTGGCCGATTTTGATTTTGGTGATAATGATAAATCCACGACCGTGAAAGCTAAGGGTATCTCCGCTTCCGGCAGTCCTACTTCTCGGGCTACTTGGCAGGCATGATAACAGCGGTCAACTGCTTGGGGGTTTGCTAATCCCACATCTTCGTATGCCGTTACTAATAAACGGCGGACTAGCCCTTCTAAGTCTCCGCTTTTAAGAATCTTGGCAAGATAATAAATAGCGGCGTTGACATCCGATCCCCTTATGGATTTTTGAAAGGCGGAAACAGTATTGTAGTGTTCATCGCCATCTAAGTCAGCATAGTAATTAGGAACATTGGCAATGGCTTTCATATCGGCTAAAGAAATCAGATGATCACTAGAATAACTCAATGCTACCGCTTCAAGTTGGTTATAGGCAAAACGTAAATCACCAGCTGAAATCTTTGCTAAATACCTGATTGCTTCATCAGCAAATACACGTGTTGAATTCAAGCCATCTGGTGAAGACACCGCTCTTTTCAAACCCAAATATACATCATCGGAAGTCAATGGTGGCAATTCTAAAAGACGGCAACGGGATCTAATTGCCGGGTTGATTGATATCAAAGGGTTGGCGGTAGTACATCCAATTAAATAGAAGTCACCATTTTCAAGATGCGGAAGCAATAAGTCCTGCTTTCCTTTATCTAAGCGATGAATCTCATCAATTATTACTATTGAAGGGTTAAAACGGATGGCTTCATCAAAAGCCTGCTCCATTTTGGCTTTGTTGTCTAAGACCGCATTTAAAGTGACACTATAAGAGTTAAATGAATTAGCAAATGCTTTGGCTATAGTAGTTTTTCCTACACCTGGTTTTCCATAGAAAATCATCGAAAGTAGGTTATTGCTTTCTTTTAACTTTCCTAGAAAATCCAGAAGTGGTTTCTGACCAATGACTTCATTTAAAGTCTTTGGCCTCATTCTATAAGCTAAAGGCTTATTTGCCATAAGCTAATTCCTTGATAGCTTCTTTCAAAAGAAGGGTGACATTATTTTTTGCTTTGTTGGCCCCAATTATTACCTCGGCGTCAGTTATCTTTTTCTTTGTTATTCCGCAAGCCATATTGGCAAGCAAAGAAATCCCTACGGTTTTGATTCCCATATGGCTGCTGGCTATGGCTTCAATAGCAGTTGACATACCGCAGGCATCGGCTCCTAAAGTTCTTGCCAATCGAACTTCGGCTTTTGACTCAAACTGAGGACCATAGAACTGCATATAGACACCTCGTTGGACTGGTAGATTAAGCTTTTTGGCTTTCTCATAAATTATATCCGTGTCTTTTTGATCATAGACTTCCGACATATCTGGGAATCTGGTTCCAAATTCATCAATGTTAGGTCCACGTAAAGGTGAACTGATGAGGCAGGCAATTTGATCATCAATCAGCATCAAGTCGCCGGGATGGAAATTGGTGTTGACGGCACCGGCGGCATTAGATAGAACAAGCTTCTTTATTCCCATCAAACCCATTAACCTGATAGGAGCTACAACTTCTTGAGATGAATAGCCTTCATAACAGTGAAGTCTTCCTTGCATTAAGACAACAGGGATATCGTCTAAATAGCCAAAGACATATTGGCCTTTATGGACTTTATTAGTGGATTTAGGAAGACCAGGTAATTCCTGATAAGGAACTATGGCTTCTACTTTGATTTCATTTGCAAAATCACCTAAGCCAGAACCAAGAACGGCTCCAATCAAAGGCTTAAAGGTTGTAATTTTACGCAAATCAGTTAACATTAATTGATAATCTTCGTAAGTAGGATTCATTTTTCTTCACCTCACTACCACTATTTTAATATACTTTACTAGTATCTATAATATTATTTGTTAATTAACAGGAAATAAAAATGAGAATCTTAGTTCAAGAGTGCCTTAAAGGATCGGTGACCATCAATCAGGAAATAGTGTCTTCGATAGATAGGGGCGAAGTTATTTTTGTGGGCTTTACTCAGGGTGATGATGAAAAAATCTGTGACCGGATGCTAGACAAGCTTTTGAAACTTCGCATTTTCTCTGATTCCAATGGTAAAACGAATATTTCCTTAGCCGATATAAAAGGCTCTATTCTTTGTGTTAGCCAATTCACTTTATACGCTGATCTATCTCAAGGAAACCGTCCCTCATTTGTTAAAGCTCTTCCTGGAAAGGATTCTGAACCTTTGTATGATTATTTCTCGGCTAAACTTAAGGAGCGAGTCCCCAATTGTGGATTCGGTGTCTTTGGAGCTGATATGAAAGTTAGTCTAATCAATGATGGTCCCTTTACGATCTTCCTTGACAGTCAGGAGCTATTTAAATGAAGCAAAAAGTATTACTTGGTCTATCAGGCGGTGTTGATTCCGCAATTGCCGGCTATTTTTTAAAGAAGCAAGGCTATGATGTCACTTGCTGTTTTATGCGTAATTGGGATTCAATCGCAAACAATGATATTAAAGGCAATCCGACTTTAACCGGAAGCAAATGTTCTCAGGAACTTGATTATGATGATGCCAAGAAAACCGCTGATGAATTAGGTCTTCCTCTTTTAAGAAAAGATTTCATTGAAGAGTATTGGAAAGAAGTCTTTTCCATGTTTATTGATACTTATAAAAAGGGTTATACACCAGACCCTGATGTTTTTTGCAACAAATACATTAAGTTTGGTCATTTCTATGATTATGCTAAGTCCTTAGGCTTTGATACTATTGCCATGGGACACTATGCTAAACGGATTGATGAAAATGGGGAAGCTCATCTTTATAAGGCGTTTGACCTAAACAAGGACCAATCCTATTTCTTAGGTCAAATATCGGAAGAACAGTTGTCACATGCCCTGTTTCCTCTTTCGGATATCACTAAACCGGAAGTTAGAAAAATAGCTTCTGGTCTTAATCTTTCGGTTGCTAAGAAAAAAGATTCAACCGGTGTCTGTTTTATTGGAGAAAGGAACTTCAAGAGTTTCTTAGAGAACTATCTACCATCAAAGCCAGGTCAAATCGTTGATTTAGCCACTAATAAAGTCATTGAACAGCATGACGGAATTCTTTATTACACCGTCGGTCAGCATAAAGGTATGAACATTGGAGGAATTAAAGGGAGAAGCTGTGCTCCTTTCTTTGTGGTAGGCAAGAATGTTGAAAAAAACATTCTTTATGTGGCTCAGGAAGAAAACAACAGTTTCCGTTTCTCCTCCCGCTGTCTGATTGATCATTTCAATTGGATTGGAAATGATCTTCCTTCTTCCGATTATCAATGCAACTGCAAGTTTAGATATCGAGGCAAAGACATGCCTGTTATCCTTCATCTGATGAGTAAAGACAGTGCTTATCTTACGTATCAGGATTATAGTTACATTGCCAAAGGCCAGATAGCTTGCCTTTATCAGGGAAACCGTTTAGTCGGAAGCGGTATAATTGAAGAAACGTATGACAGGAACTACCAAAAAATTCCGTATTGATCAGATTGTTTTGATTTCAATTGCTCTTATTACAATTATTGCTTTTCTTGTGCAATGGCTAGAAGAACTGTTCTCTCAAGGACCAAACGATGATTTCCAGTTTTTCGGAGCTTTAGTTTTCTCTTTTCTATTCTATACTGTGTTTTCAATCACTCAGTTTATCTTAATCGGCCATTCGGCTAAATCCAGTCTGATTTTCTTAATGACTTTAGGAAAAATCATTTTTGTAACCTTCCCCTTAGTTTTCTATAGTTATTTCAATATGCGGTTTGGAACTGGAAATGTGGCAAAAGACCTTTCTTCTTCTCTACTGCTTATTGTTGATATTGGCTGTGGGATTTCATATCTTTATGAGACATTATTTTTTGTCTTTTCTTTAATTAAGAGATCAGCGATAAACAAATCACCGGAAATAGAGAAAATATAACGAAATTCCTTGCTTTAATGCTCCCTTTAAGAGTAGAATACCTATCGGCTAATTGAAAAAGAGGTGATATTCTTTGCCTAAGACAATCGTAAGAGATGGTGAAACTTTAGATGATGCCATGAAGAGATTCAAGCGTCAGGTTAACAAAGCCGGAACCATCGCGGACTATCGTAAGCACGACTTCTTCCTGAAGAAGGGTTTGAAGCGTAAGCTTAAGTCCGAAAATGCTAAGAGAAAGCATTAGTCTATTCACCCCGAGTTGCAAAACAAGTTGGGAAAATGAGCCTACCAAATAAATGGTAGGCTTTTTTTAACCTTTATTAAGGAACAGCGGCTAGAATATGAGAGGATAAAAATATGAAATCATTAAAAGAATTATTAATTATTGGACCCGGTCCTTCGTCAAGCCATACAATTGGTCCTCATCGAATCTGTCTGTCCTTTTTGAAAAAACTACCTAGCACTGACGACATTGATCGCTTTGAAATAACTTTATATGGTTCATTGGCTTTGACAGGCAAAGGTCATTCCACTGATAGCATAATTAAAGAAGTATTTTCTGAATATCCTTGCCAAGTTATTTTCAATACCACTGAAACTCATTTAAAGCATCCTAATACGATGCAGTGTGTCTGCATCTACCGTAACGGCAAGATTTTCAAAAAACGTTATCTTTCAATTGGAGGCGGTGCTTTCCAGGAAGAAGACGGGGTTTATGACCCTAAGGAAGTCTATCCTTTCAACACCTTCGGTGAATTAAGAAAATATATGTCCAAGCGAAGAATGACTGACATGTATGAGGTCATTGAGAAACTTGAAGACAAAGATATCTTCGAATATGGTGACAACCTGATGCGAAAGTCTTTTATGACCATCGAGTCATCACTGAAAAAGACCGGTTATTTACCCGGTCCTTTGCATCTTAATGATGTCAGCAAAGAAATTTATAAACGGGCTTTAGCCTGTCCCTCCTGTGCTGAAAAAAGAATTCTTCTTTTAACAGCCTATGCCTATGCGACCAGCGAAGCCAATGCCCGAGGTGAAATGGTAGTTACTAACCCGACTTGTGGATCCAGCGGAGTTGTTCCGGCCGTCCTGTATTATGAATTCCGGGTTCATCATTATGCAATGAAGCGTCTCGTCAAGTCGTACCTGGTTGGAGCCTTGGTTTGCAATATAATTAAGCAAAACGCCTCTCTTTCCGGTGCCTTATTAGGTTGTCAAGCCGAGATTGGATCAGCGGCCGCCTTTGCGGCTGCCAGTCTTTCTTATTTGCACAATTTATCAGTCCATCAGATTGAATACGCCAGTGAAGTAGCTATGGAACATTTCTTAGGATTGACTTGCGACCCTGTTGATGGCTATGTTCAGATTCCTTGCATTGAAAGAAACGGAATGGCTGCCATTCATGCGTACGCCGCATTCCTTTTTGCCAAAGACATCTCTCCTTACCGAGTCAATCGTGTCTCTTTTGACAATGTCATTAAAGCTATGAATATGACTGGCAAGGAGATACCGTCTGATTTAAAGGAAACCTCCTTAGGTGGATTAGCTAAAGTAATATCCTAGTTGTTTAGAATTCAATGTCACCGCCAATGGTGATGGTATTTAAGTAAGCGGAAGCATCTTCAATCGGAATGACTTTACGGAAGAATTCATCCTGGTATTTAACGCTGACTACATATCCCGCTCCTTTGCTGACAGCATTTGCATAATTGGTTAAGAATGTCTGATATTCATTTGAATAGGCATATGTTGGCTCATAATAGTCACTGACATGGAATGTTCGTTTGTAAGTAAGCAATTCCTTGAATTCGTCTGAGGAGAAAGTCTTAGCTCCGTCAAAACTAGGGATGCTTGTTATATAGTCATTGACTGCTGTCTTCATTTTGGCTAAAACTTCATCCGAGGTGGTATAAGTATTTGACTGGTAAGTGAAATTTCCAGTGGTGTTTACATCATATAAAGATGTGAACATTTTGTCGTAAGTGTAATTGGAATTGTCATTGGAAGAAAAAGAAGTTTCAATGGTTTTGGTGTCTCCGGCCTTGACTCCTTTGGAACCAATAGAATAAACAGCGCTTACTGGTGTAGCCGTGAAATTCTTTCCATTGGCTAACATATCCGAAAAATTAACTCCGGTAGCTTTTAAGACTTTACGGACATAATCGATTTTCAAGGAAGCACGGATAGCAATGTTGGTCTGGGCCTGCATCATGAAGGTGGCCTGTCTTCCAAATGGCTTTAAGCAGTGGAAAGTAAGTGTCTTATTGACGGTATCAGCTTCATAAGTCAGATACTGGCTCATATCCGTATTGGCAGAGAAGCCGGGTTCAAAAGAGGCACTTTCTTCTTCGACCCAGGCTAGACTGAAGTTGAATTCCTCAGTGGAATCAACTGGGTCTAGAGTGTAATTGATCTTTTTGGTATAGGCCGTTCCTTCATCAATCTGGGTAACTTTGACAAATTTGATTCCTTCTACCGGCACGATCTCAACATTTTCGCCAATGACCTCATTAGCAATGTCATTGGGGGAAAAGTTTTTGAATCCGTCTGTAAGGGAATAAATAGAAGTTCCTAAGGTTAACACTGATAAGCAAACACCGACTGCCGTCATCGCCTTTTTTCTTTTAGTCATCTCGTTCTCCTTTATTTGGGTCTTCACT
Source organism: Bacilli bacterium (assembly GCA_041670045.1). Classification (GTDB taxonomy): domain Bacteria; phylum Bacillota_I; class Bacilli_A; order RFN20; family CAG-288; genus Enterosoma. Next base: position 20,059 of record JBAXZY010000017.1, read on the forward strand.
TACTATTTAGTTTGAAGAACGATTTTTTACAAAAAAAGGCAGAGAATTTTTTCTCTGCCTGAATTCCTAATTCTGGGATTTGATGATTTTCAGTACTTTTTCCGTCAATTGCTCAGGAGTGAAACCATATTTCTTAATGACTTCACTGGCTGGACCAGAGGCTCCGAATTCATCGATTCCTATTACATATTTGGCATATTTATAGAGGCAATCCGATTTACCCATTTCAATGAAGACACGTTTTTCATAAGGAAGTCCGAAGATTTCCTCTTTATAGGCGGAAGTCAGTTTATCGAACCGGTCAAAAGAAGGCAATGAAACAACACGGGTGTCGAATCCAGACGATAGTAACGCCTTCTGAACCGCAATAGCGGATTCAACTTCGGAGCCGGTCGCAATCAAAGTAAACACGGGTTGCTTGACTTCCTTCGAAACTACATAGCCACCAAGCTTGGCTCCTTCATAAGAAGAACCGGGATTGTTGATTAATCCTTGGCGGGAAAGAATGAGGCAGGTAGGACGGTCAACACTAGCAAAGGCGACATGGTAAGCAGCACAGATTTCAATAGCATCACTAGGACGGTACACGGTGATATCAGGAATGGTTCTCAACATGGTCAGCTGCTCAATAGGCTCATGGGTCGGCCCATCTTCGCCGACAGCTATAGAATCATGGCTGAAGAGGTAGATGGAAGGAATCTTCTCCATGGCCGACATTCTAATGGCGGCTTTCATATAATCCGAGAAGACTAAGAAGCTGCCAATATAGGTTCTCAAACCACCATGCAGAAGAATACCGTTCTGGATAGAGGCCATTTCAAATTCTCGGATACCGAAATTGATATTTTGGCCTTTGCGGTTCTCAGGTGTGAAATTAGTGAATCCCTTGACTGAGGTTTTGACTGATCCGGCAACATCGGCTGAACCGCCAAAGAGGTTAGGCACCTCATTGCTGACTAAATTCAGGAAAGCCTGACTCTCGTTTCGAGTGGCTTCTTTATAGCCTTCTTCATAGCTAGGGGCATTGTCAAAGAGGTAACTCTTGATGTTGTTGCTCTTCAAGGATTCAAAGAGATGATATTCAGTTGGATGATTCTTGCTGTAGGCTTCGACCGTCTTATTGTATTCACTATGAGCGGCCTGACCTCTCTTATAGAAAGTATCCTTAAAAGCCATATAAGCTTCTTCCGGTATTTCAAAAGGAGCAAAATTGTACCCTAGGTTTTCCTTAGTCTTGATGACTTCCTCAGGGGTAAAGGCTTTGCCGTGGGAGACATTGGAACCGGCGTATGGTGAACCATAGCCAATGACGGTATGGCAGATGATGAGAGTCGGCTTTTCCTTGGCGGTCTTTGCTAAAGACAGTGCTTTGTCAATCTCATCTACATCATTTCCGTCTTTCACTAATAGGACATTCCAGCCGGCGGCTTCAAAACGTCCTTTGACATCTTCGGAAGAGGAATTAGCTAAAGGACCATCAAGTGTGCAGTCATTGCGGTCATAAAGAAGAATCATTTTATTGAGTTTCTGCAGTCCGGCAAGAGAGATAGCTTCCTGGGAAATGCCTTCTTCAAGACACCCGTCACCGCAAAGAACATAAGTGTAATGATTGATTAGCTGTTCTCCCTCAGGATAAATAGCCTGCAGGTGAGCTTCAGCCATGGCAAACCCGACTGCCTGAGCAATGCCTTGTCCTAAAGGACCAGAAGTAGCATCTACTCCAGGGGTATGACCGACTTCCGGATGACCGGGAGTCAAGGAATCCAACTGACGGAACTGTTTTAACTGATCAAGAGGAATCTTATATCCGCAGAGATGAAGCAAAGCGTAGAGGAGGCTAGAGGCATGACCGGCCGAAAGAATGAAGCGGTCTCTGTTGAACCAATTAGGATCATCCGGATCGGCAATCAAGTGTTTGCTAAAGAGGGTATACATCAAAGGCGCACTGGATAAAGCAATTCCTGGATGCCCGCTTTTGCTTCTTGTAATCATATCAAGTGACAAGCCACGGAGAGCATTTACAGCAATTTTGTCAAAATTCATTTTTTGTCCTCGGTTTTCAGTGTCTTTATTTTAGCATTCCAACTTCTTAAACTAAAGCCTTCCTTAATAAAGAAAGCAAAAGAAAAAGCGGGCAGCCGAAGCTACCCGTTTGCCTAGTAAATTTACTGTTTTCCCTTTTATCAAGAGAGGGTCGTCTAGCGGATGGATTAGGATCCCTGCTCGAGGCAGGCTTTCAACACACCACCGGCTTCATACCCTATAATCAAATTTGTCGGAAACGCGCTTTTTAGCTAGGTACCTATAATATAAGCAAAGCGGATAAAAATTTCAACTTAGGTGCTAGAAGGTTAGACAAAACTTTCATTTAGTAGGATAGTTCTTTAAGAAGTCCCGCCCTTTGATGGTTTCGGTAGTGGCAAGATTGTAGAAACCTTGCTGACGGATGGCTTCAGATAAAACAATAGCTACCGAATTTGCAAGGTTCAGGCTTCTGGCATTGATTGCCATCGGGATGCGGATGGTTTTATCGTAATGGCTTTTTAGAACATCTTTAGGAATGCCGGTAGACTCTCGACCAAACATGAACCAGTGGTCGCAAGCAATATCTGAGTAATCAAAACGGGTATAGACGTTTTCAGAATATCTAGTTACATAATATCCATCTTCTTTACCATGTTTAGCTAGAAATTCATCAATTGTAAGAAAACGTTCAATCTTAAAACCAATGCAGTAATCCATCTCCGCTCTTTTGAAAGCTTTGTCACTTAAGTCAAAGGTAGGATTTCCGATGATAGTCAAAGTGGCGTCCAGAGCCATGCAGGTACGGATGATGTTACCGGTATTGGCCGGTTTTTCCGGCTCAAACAAAACAATTCTATTCATTAGCGGGCTAAAGGAAGAGTCTGTTTACGTAAGTAAGCTAAAAGATCCTTATCGTTACTAGCTAAAGGAGCCAAACGGGTATAGACCATTTCGGAATACTCATTGAACCATTTGATTTCGTCGTCAGTAAGCATGGTGACATCAATGCCACGGCGGTCATAAGGACAATAAGTGATGACTTCAAACTTATAGAAGATGCCTTGATCAGTAGTATAAGCCGGGACAACCAGCAATTCATTTTCAAGACGGATGCCATATTTATAATCTTTGTAGACACCAGGCTCAATAGTGATGACATTGCCAATCTTCAGCTCACCTTGATCATCACGGTCGGGGGAATCATAGAATCTAAAGCCGATAGGTCCTTCATGGCAGCATCCCATATAGCCGACTCCATGGCCGGTTCCGCACTTATAGTCTAAGCCTTCCTTCCACATAACTTCACGGGCGGTGATATCGATTGAATGGCCAGTGCAGCCAGCTTCAAAGACAGAAGTGATTAAAGCAATCTGGGACTTTAAGGTAAGTGTGTAATCATGGATGACTTCTTTGGATGGATGATCGCTTAGAATGAAGGTACGAGTGATATCGCTGGTTCCGCCGAAGTATTGCCCACCGGAATCAACTAAAAGCAGCTGATTGGTTTTATTGACTGGTGAATACTTTTCTTTGGTAGGT
>JBAXZY010000018.1:0-20353 GCA_041670045.1 Bacilli bacterium
CCTATAAATACCCTCAGATGTTCCTTTTTGATGCTAACCATAATCCCACCTTTGTCGCTGGTTGCCCACCTGATGCCTTCTCCGCCTTAGGACAGTTATGGGGCAATCCTATTTATGACTGGAAAGTTATGAGCCAAGATAACTATGCCTGGTTCAAAGATAGAATACTGAAGAACTTAGTTAACTTCGATATTCTCCGTATTGATCATTTCCGTGGCTGCTCAAGTTATTATTCGATTCCTTTTGGCAGAACTGATGCTAAGATTGGAAAATGGGAAAAAGGACCTGGCATTGCCCTCTTTGAAGGGTTGCTTGATAAACCTTTGATAGCTGAAGACTTAGGATTCATCGATGATGGAGTCAAAAAGCTATTAGCTGATTCCACCTACCCGGGTATGAAAGTATTGGAATTCGCCTTTGACGGTGATTCCACTAACTCGCATAAGCCCTCCAATTCCTCCTACAATTACTTTGCTTATACGGGCACCCATGACAACATGCCGATAAAAGGTTATCTGAAAACTTTGAATGAAGCGCAGTTATCCAATTATGCTTTTGATTTAAAGAAAGAATGCTCAGCCTTTGACGTTGAATACAAGGATGATACCTTGGAAGACTTGACTTATACGACCGATAAACTTTGCTTGGCTGGTCCTACAAGAGGTGCCATTATCCCTTTACAGGATCTTTTAGCTGAAGGCGATGAATGCCGTATGAACCTACCTTCTAGTCTTTCCGACTCCAACTGGACTTACCGGGCTGACGAAAAGGATTTTTCAAGCAAAACAAGTGACTTTTTAAGGAATTACATCATCCGTTATCACCGCTAATTTTAAATATTTTTAATATTTGGTATCGATAAACAAGGGCTTTTTTAATGCTAACCTTAATGCTAACCTTAATCAAACCTTAAAGCCACAAAACAATAATAGTATTAAATATTGAAATATTTTATAATGATTTCAATGAAGAGAGGTAAATTATGAAAGTACTGATTATTGAAGACAAAAAGCAGCTTGCCGATGCCATTCACGAGTATCTCAAGATGCACAAAGTCGATTCCAGCATCAAGCTTGACGGCCTAGAGGGATTCGATGAAGCCGCTACCGGTTTATATGATGTCATCATTCTTGATTTGATGCTTCCTAGCAAGGACGGCATCTCCATCATCAAGGATCTTCGTGCTAAGAAGGTTGAGACTCCTATCATCATTCTGACCGCTAAGGCTACAACTGACGATAAGGTCGAAGGCTTATTGGCTGGCGCCGATGACTATCTTACTAAGCCTTTTGTTCTAGAGGAGCTTTTAGCCCGTCTTTACGTTCTTACAAGACGAAAAGGCAACATTGTTCCTAATCTGGTCGCTTTTGGAGATATCAAACTCGATAAACTCAACCATACTATCGTCAAAGATCCTCGAACCATCGCTTTATCTTTGAAAGAGTATCTGATTATGGAATTATTGATCACCAATACTGACAAGATCGTTGAAAAGAGTTATATCCTTGACCGTGTCTGGGGTTATGATTCTGATTCCTTCTATAATTCCGTTGAAGTCTATGTTTCCTTCCTTAGAAAGAAGCTGCAGAGCATCAACGCCAATGTCAAGATTAAGTCGATCCGTAATGTCGGTTACAAATTAATGCTGAATACCCAGGATGATGAAGAAGGAGAAGCTTGATCAGACTAAGAAGATTCAGCGCAGTGCCCGTTTCCGTATCACCTCGTTGGTGATGGGGATTGTTTTAGTCATTTTTGTTGTCATTCTGATTGTCTTCTATTCCCTCTCTATTTCCCGCCTCAATCAGGATGCCAACAATTTTTTAAGTAAAGCCGTTGCCTTGGAAGTCAAGAAACTTTCGGACAACGAAGACTACAATTCCGCCACTACCGATCATGACTCGGATCGTAGTTTTATTATTGATTATTCGGCCTCTACCGGCAATTACACGTGGCGTAAAGGCTATACCGAGAATTCCGCTACTTGCTTTTCCAATCTTAAAATCAGCGAACAGACATTCACTACCAGCAAGGAATATATTCAAAGCGGTGACTATTTTGTCATCATTGTCACCATGGAGCAGGCTAAGACTGACAGTGCCGACATGCCTTTTGCTCAGAATGATTTGACTGAGTCCTCCTCGGTGCTGCTGACTTCCTCTAATCAATCCGACGTCATCTCTCAGGATGTGGATTACATCGTAGCCGGAGTTGATAAATATGTCGAAAGGAAAAACGGTTCTACCTTAGGATTTAACCTGATTTATATACTTCTAGCGATCTTCATTGTCCTGATACCGGTAGTTTATCTTTTATCTTACTATGTCTCTAAGCCCACTATTCAAGCCATTAAGGACCAGAAGGATTTCATCGCCAATGCCAGCCATGAACTGAAGACACCCTTAGCCATCATCTCAGCCGATAACACCATCCTCAGGGAACAACATGGCGATAGTCAGTATTTTGATACAATTGACAGCCAGTGCAAGAAGATGAATGAGACTATCCTCGATATGATTGAGTTAAGCAAGCTAGAGACCACGACTAGGGCCTTAGAGCCCGTCAATGTCTCCGACACCTTATCTGACTTATCCATGTCCTTTGATGCTGTGGCCTATGAATCAAAGATTGATTATGAAAGCACTATTGAACCTAACCTGGTTTTACACAAAGCGGATAAAAAGGATATCAACCGGGTATTCTCCTTATTGATTGACAATGCCATCAAATACGCCGATGGTGAGAAGAAGCTTATCCGTTTATCCCTTAAGAAAGAGAAGAAAGGCTACCTCTTTACCTCCTATAACACCGGATGCGGCGTTTTGGACGAAGACCGGGAAAAAGTCTTTAACCGTTTCTATCAAGGTAAAAGCGGAAGTGAGACCGAAAGAAAAGGTTCCGGCCTTGGTTTAGCCATTGTTAAGGAAATCTGCGACAAATTTGGCTATGAGCTGAAGATTGATTCCAAATATCAGCAGTTCACCTCTTTTACTATTCTCTTTAAGTAAACTATAATGGTTATATGCCAAAACTGACTTTAATAAAGAAGTTCGTTTCCGCTAACGCCATCGGAAATTTAGGTAATTATTTAGTCATCAAATCACTTGATGGCCTGACCGTGTTTTCAGCCACGGATCTGCTTCCGATTGTCAAAAGCCCGGATTTAGATTATGTCAACCGTCTGATACCCTCCCCTGACAAAAGAAGCCTGTTAGCCTTTTCAACCCTGTTTTCGGATTCCGTATATTTATATGCGGTTCCTTCTTTAAAGAGAAACCTCGTCTTTCAATATAAAGGGAAAGGCATTCTTCTTTTGAAAGATGCGTGTTTTTCACCTGACAGCACCAAGCTTTATTTGCTGGCGGATGAAGTCGTCGCTGGAAAAGCCGAATCAATCCTTATCCGGAAGAACCTGAAGACCGCAGTCGAGGAAATCTTCTTCGAAAACAGCGGGCTAAGGTTCAATGGACTGAAATTCATCGTTGAGCTAAGCACCTTAGCCTTATTCGGACCTAACGGTGAAATCTCCTTCTTCCAAGGAGGATCCTTAGTTCATCAGAGCCGGATTGAAAACTACCATAAGGCCTTCTTTATTGAACAAGGCCATCTGATATTGACGGATACGAAATTAGGCTTCAATCTGATCAGCCATAATGGGAAAATCATTCAGCGCTGTGACTTTCTAATTCCGGTTCCTTTAAAGCCTCTTAACAGTCAGGCCCGGGAATTTGATTACAAGGAAACCTATGCCGATATTGAAGTCAGCAATAAACGGAACCTGATTTTGTATCTGACCGTCATTAAACCCGAAAACAAATTCCGTATTTATGTTTTCTCCAGCCTGGATTTCTCCCTGCTGAAGAAGATGTCGTTCAATGAAGTCGTCTACGGAATTGATTACCAGGATCCTTATTTATTTGTTCGGACCGATAAAGGAACTTTTGTCTTTCTTTTTAAAGACAAGGAAAACTTAAAAGCTACTTCTCATAAAGATCACTAGGGTGCTTCTCAAAATAAGCTTTTGCAAAGGAACAGGTGGCCTTTATGCGGAGGCCTTTTTCCGAAGCAATGGTTTTCACTTTCTCCACTAAAGCTCCTGCTACTCCTTTACCTCTCAAGGAATCATCGACGAAGGTATGGGTGATTTCTAAGAAACCGTCAACCAGCGGAAAATCAATCTCATAGACAAGTTTTCCTTTTTCATCATAGCCTTTTAAACTGCTTTCACTTCTAATTTCAGTCATAATTCTTGCCCTCATTACCAAAATATTATATCGTATAGCAAGTAATCTTACCCAATTTGTGCTTTAATTATGGGTAGTAGTACAAAGGAGATTTGAAAAAATGGAAAACGAAGAAGAAAAAACCGCTGAAACGGTCGAAGAGAGCGATGTCGGCATTGACACCCACCGCAAAGTCGTAATTATCGGTTGTGGATTTGTCGGATCAACCATTGCCTATACTTTGATGATCAAAGGCATCTTTTCCAAGATGGTCTTGATCGATGCCGATAAGGATCGAGCGGAAGGTGAAGCCATGGATATTGCCCACGGTCTCCTTTTCTCTCATCCGATGGAAATCATTGCCGGAGGCTATGATGACATCAATGACGCCGACATGATCATCATCACCGCTGGCGCCAATCAGAAGCCAGGTGAAACTAGACTTGACTTGGTAAAGAAAAATACCGCTATCTTCTCTTCCATCATTCCGGAAATCAAGAAAAGAAACTACCAAGGAATCATTCTCGTAGTCGCTAATCCCGTCGATGTCTTGACTAAGGTCGCCCAGAAGCTATCCGGATTACCTGAAAACCGGGTCTTCGGTTCGGGAACCGTTTTGGACACCGCTAGACTGCGTTATCTTTTAGGTCAGCATCTTTCAATTGATTCCCGCTCCATCCATGCCTTCATCATCGGTGAACATGGGGACAGCGAAATACCGGTTTGGAGCAGCGCCAATGTCGCCGGTGTTCCGATTCATCAGTTCTGTGAAATGCGGGGCTTCTTCAATCATGATGAAGCTATGAAGCAAATCGGCGAATCAGTCAAGAATTCCGCCTATGAGATCATTAAACGCAAAAAAGCCACTTATTATGGCATCGGCATGGCAGTGACGAGAATCTGCTCCGCCGTTATGCGTGACGAACACTCAATCTTACCTATCTCCACTGCTTTGCATGATGACTTTGGCATTGATGGCGTCACCATGGCCATGCCTGCCATCATCTGTGCTAAAGGTGTGGAAAGAATTGTTCCGATTTCTTTAAGCTATGAGGAAAACAAAAAGCTCACCTCTTCAGCTGAGATTCTTAAGCAGACATTAGCCGAAGTAGGCTTCAAAGACTAAAGACAGTTCAGGTAGTCCTTAGTCGCTTTTAAGACTTCCTGTTCTTTATAACCAATCTGTATCATATGCTCATTTCCGGAGAGGACATGCAGGTTTTTATTTGGACTTTTTGCTTTAACGATGAGCTCTTTAATTCCTCTAGAAGTAATCATTGAGTCATTCAAGGAGAAGAAACATAGGAAAGGTGCCGTGACTTTATCTAGGTTTTTCCTTGCTTTGTTTGAAATCATCACCAAGTCTTTCAATTTGCTAGTATAGAAGCCCTGATCATTCTGCAAATATTTCTCATTTCCATCTGGCAGGTCGGTCTTTGAAAAATTAACCACCGGAACGATATCCTTGAAAAGGAAGGAAACATAGCTAGCCTTGTTTCTTATTGTTAAACAAGGTTCGTATAAGATTAAAGCATCCGGCTTTTCCTCTAAGTCTTCATCAATGATCAAAGCCATGGCTCCACCCATGGATAAGCCTAAAACATAAAGAATAGGATTTTCCTTTCGGGCTTTTAAGTAGGAAGCTTCTATGGAGGCTAACCAATCCTTGTAAGTGGTCTTCTTTAAGTCTTCCTTAGAGGTGGTATGTCCGGCAATCTGCGGGGCAATGATTGAATAGCCATCCTGGTTTAGATATGAGGCCACCGTGTATAGCTCCGCCGGTGTTCCCGTATAGCCGTTAATCAGAAAGACGGTTTTCCCATTCGTTCCCTGAAGTCGATAACCTTTCCATAACTGTGATAGATCTTCCATCTTTCTTCGCTCCTTTTTATATTTGATTTCTTAATAAACGGTATCTGTCTTTGTCTCCTTGACTGATCCTATAGGATTCCAAAAGCTTTTGGATAGCTTTTTTCTTCAAGTAAGAAGAAATTGAGGATTGGGAAAGGAATTCATAGATGTTAGAAGGATAATAGACGCCTAGGTTAGCAATGAACCAAGCCTGACTCATTAAAACATAATAATCGGTAGTCGGCTTAATTTTCTTCAAAAGACTTAGGACCCTTCTATCCTTTAAATAAGTAGAGGCATAAACAAAAGCAAACCTTTTGGACCAGGTATCCTTCTTTCTAAGTAGAAGATTGAAGAAAGGCTGATAGTCCTTTAAGGTACTCTTCTTAATGAATTTACCTAAACAGTCAGTGCAGATCCAGCTTTTAGCTAGATAAAGGTTATCCGTTAGAAACTTCATCTGTTCCTGAAAAGAATCCATCCTCAATAATGATATTCCTAAATAGGATAAAGTCATTTCTAGGCTAAGACTGGGATCTAATTTGCTAGTCAGCAATTCTTCATCCTTGCTTTCTTTCTTGATCAGGGACACCAAAAGAGGAATCCTGATACCTAGAAGCCTTAAATCGCTGCCAGCAAGCTTTTGGGAGAAAGCCTGATATTTCTTATCAGATAAAGAAATCAGTTCCTTTTGGTATTCGTTTTCATTCATAGGAATATTCTAAGCCATGTCTTTTTGAAATTGAATAACAGGATAAAGAAAAACGCTATAAACTATCTTAAAGAAACTTAAAAAGCCAACTAAAACGTTCTTAATTTTAAAAATGTTACACATTTTAGAATGAGGGGCTTACAATAAACCTGTCTTTGTTTTGATTAAAGGGAGGATAACACATGAATTTAATCAAAAAAGGTATTGCTGAGTGTTTAGGTACGTTTACATTGGTCTTGATTGCCTGCGGCGTTGCTGCTGCTACGGGTGGTTCACTAGTCGCCACTGCTTTGTCTTTCGGAATTGCTTTGATTGCCATGGCTTACTCGATTGGAAGAATCTCTGGCTGCCACATCAATCCGGCTGTCTCCATTGGCGTCTTCTTAAAAGACAAGCTCAATAAGACCCCTGCTGATAAGGCCTTTGGCTGGAAAGAACTCTTAGTTTATATTGGAGCTCAGTTAATTGGCGGAATCTTAGGCGGTATCACCATCTTCGGTATTGCTAAGATGGCTAATGTCACGTTAGTTGGCGATGCCTGCAACTACGCTATCGGTCAGTATGATGCCGGTGGAATCATTGGCGCCTTACTGCTTGAAATCATCCTTACCTTCTTATTCGTTTATGTCATTCTCAATGTCACTGATTCGAAGTTCCCGGCTCCTAATGCCGCTGGTGCTCTGATTGGTTTGACTCTTACTGGCGTTCATCTTCTTGGCATCAACTTCACTGGAACCAGTGTCAATCCGGCTCGTTCCTTAGCTACGGCTATTGCTACTGCCATCTTCAATGGCGAGACCGAAGCTTTGAAAGAAGTCTGGATCTTCATTGTCGCTCCTATTGCCGGTGCCTGCTTAGCTGCTGTTGTCTATCACTTCCTTCATAAGGATGCTGCTAAAGACAACGCTGAGATCCAGAAGTAATTAACTTCCATAAAAAAATTAGCTCCCTAGTCTGACTGGGGAGCTTTTTTGATGATGTGGAACTGGAGGTAAGGGTTTCCTAGAATTAAAAGAGTTCGTTTATTAGCTGGTGACTTCCTAAATAAAGGAAAATATGAAAGATTTGACGACAAAAAAAGCCCTGGCTATTAGACCAGAGCATTTTTTCAATGGGGCGGCTAGAGGGACTCGAACCCTCGCATGGACGGTTCACAGCCGTTTGTGTTGACCACTTCACCATAGCCGCCATATATAACCGGTCTTTGGTAAGACCGGAAGAAAATTGGATTAGAGCTTACGGTTGTAGAATTCAATGACCTGAGCTTCATCGATCTCAGAAGTGAGCTCGCTTCTCTCAGGTAATCTTGTGAAGGTGCCTTCAATCTTGTTGGCATCAACAGTGACATACGGAGGAATTGACGGCTTGGCATCAATAGCTTCATGAACAACCTTTAAGGACTTAGAAGCTTCCTTGAAGGAAATTACATCACCGACACCGCAGATATAGGACGGAATATCGACCTTCTTGCCGTTGACGACGACATGACCATGGCAGACAAGCTGTCTAGCCTGACGTCTAGTAGTGGCAAAACCGAAACGGAAGACGAGGTTATCAAGACGGGATTCAAGCATCTGCATCAAGGCTAAACCGGTAGCTTTAGATCTATCAGCCTTAGCAATCTTGAAGAAACGCTGGAACTGACGTTCAGAGACACCATAGGTGAATCTGAGCTTCTGCTTTTCAGCCATCTGTAAACCGTATTCAGTCTTCTTCTTCTGACGGGCATCACCATGTTGTCCAGGGATAGTCTGTCTCTTGGCCAATTCCTGACCATTTCCTAAAATAGAATAACCTAGTCTTCTGGATACTCTCCAGACTGGTCCAGTGTAACGTGACATTTCTTTTTTTCTCCTTTCGAAAAGCCATACATTGTGCATTTTCCGATAGGCGTAAGGCTCATAATCCCGGATGAGCGTCGTTCACCTTCATAGCTTAGGCTACTTGAGTAGGCGTCATCAGACGGATAATTGCCCTGCGTGCTACGCATGCAACGGATAATATAGCAAACTAGAAGTAAACTTGCAAGGAAAAAATGGCTTTCTATTGCAATTTATTAATTATATAATATGCCAGTAATCTAAAGGAGACTTTAATATGGGTTATGATTTTAAGGCTATTGAAGCCAAATGGCAGAAGATCTGGTTAGATAATAAAACTTATAAGACTGATGCTTATGACTTCTCAAAGCCTAAGTATTATGTTTTGGATATGTTCCCCTACCCTAGCGGAGTCGGTCTACATGTCGGACATGTCGAAGGCTATACCGCTACTGATGCTCAAGCCCGTATGAAGAGAAGCCAAGGCTACAATGTCCTCCATCCAATGGGATATGATGCTTTTGGATTACCCGCCGAGCAGTTTGCCATCAAGAACAACAAGAACCCGGCTGGCTACACTGATATAAATATTGCTAACTTCCGCCGACAGCTGAAGTCCTTAGGCTTTTCCTATGATTGGGATAGGGAAGTCAAGACGACTGATCCTTCCTTCTATAAATGGACTCAGTGGATCTTCCTAAAGATGTATGAAAAAGGCTTAGCCTATGAGGATTACCGTTTAGTCAACTGGTGTCCGGCTTTAGGCACTGTCTTAGCCAATGAGGAAGTCATTGACGGGAAGAGCGAAAGAGGCTCCTTCCCCGTTGAAAGACGTCCGATGAAACAGTGGGTCTTAAAGATCACAGCCTACGGCGATAAGTTGATTGAAGGGCTTGATGAACTGGATTGGCCGACTTCAACTTTAACTATGCAAAAGAACTGGATTGGCCGTTCCACCGGAACCACGGTTGTCTTTGATGTCGTAAATACCACCAAATCCTTTGAAGTCTTCACTACCCGTGCCGACACTCTCTTTGGCTGCACCTACTGTGTCTTAGCCCCGGAGCATCCTTTAGTCAAGGAACTGACCATTGCTAGTCAAAAAGAAGCTGTCCAAGCCTATTTAGCTGAATGCAGCAAGAAATCCGATTTGGAAAGAACTGATCTTAACAAGGAAAAGACCGGTGTCTTCTTAGGCTCCTATGCCATTAATCCTATCAATGGCAAGAAAGTTCCGATTTTCATCGGCGACTATGTCTTAGCCACTTATGGCAGCGGTGCCGTTATGGCCGTACCTACTCACGATCAGCGTGACTATGATTTTGCCAAGAAACATGATCTTCCGATGATTCAGGTCATCGAAGGTGACTGTTCTAAAGGCGCTTTCGAAGGTAACGGCAAGCATATTAATTCCTCCTTTGCTGACGGCTTAGACAACAAAGCTGCCAAAAAAGCCATTACTGAAAAACTCATCAGCCTGAATAAAGGCCGCTATCAGGTTCATTTCAAGCTCCGTGACTGGCTGTTCTCCCGTCAAAGATACTGGGGTGAGCCAATCCCGATCATCCATTTGGATGATGGCAAGACTATTCCCGTTCCCTACGAAGAATTGCCTTTGGTTTTACCAGAACTCTCTGACTATAAACCTGCCGGAGACGGAAAACCGCCTTTAGCAAAGGAAACCGACTGGGTTAACGTCACTGTCAATGGAGTTCATGGTGAAAGAGAAACCAACACCATGCCTCAGTGGGCCGGATCTAGTTGGTATTATGCCCGTTTCATTGATCCCCATAATGATAAAGAAATCGGCGACAAGAAACTATTGGATCATTGGCTGCCGGTTGATTTGTATGTCGGAGGCGCCGAACACGCCGTCCTGCATTTGCTTTATGCCCGTTTCTGGCATAAATTCCTGCATGATGAAGGCGTCTTTAAGTGTGATGAACCCTTCAAACGTCTTTTCCATCCTGGCATTGTCTTAGGGAGTGACGGCCAGAAGATGTCCAAGTCTTTAGGAAACACCGTCTCCCCTGATGATGTCATCAATGAATTCGGGGCTGATGCCTTACGTCTCTATGAAATGTTCAAGGGACCGGTCAATCAGTCGCTTCCTTGGAACAACAACGGCCCGAAAGGCGCTAAGAAATTCCTTGACAAATTCTTCCGTCTCTATGCCGATGAACTCTTCAAAACCAAATGGACCGACAAAGGAAACGAAAAGTTGGACTACATCTACAACTTTACGGTCAAGAAAGTCAGCGAGGATTATGAAGCCCTGCATTACAACACTGGTATCTCTCAGCTGATGATCTGCGTCAACGAATTCTATGATGCCACTTCTCTTCCTAAGAAGATGCTCTTAGGCTTAGCACAACTGATTGCTCCTATCTGCCCGCACTTAGCCGAAGAATGCAACGAGCTTTTAGGCAACAAAGGCTTGATTGATTTCATTAAATGGCCTACTTATGATGAAAGCAAGCTTAGCAACAAGCCCATCATTTATGCTGTTCAGGTTAACGGCAAACTAAGAGGAACCATTGATTTCAAGAAGGACGCCAGCGACGAAGAACTGGAGGACTTGAAGAAACAGGCTTTGGAATTAGAGGGCGTCAAACCTTATCTGGAAGGCAAGACCATTGTTAAAGTCATTGCTGTCCGCAACCGTATCGTCTCCATTGTCATCCGGTAATTCCGATTTGTTTGATTAATAAAAAAGGTCAGTCATCATTGACTGACCTTTTTCTTTGATTTAAACCTAGAAGAAAAAGAAAACAACTTTAGATTTTAAAGAAAGCCTTAACTGAATAACAATCAGTTAAGGCTAGCAAATCAAAGAGCTAAGCTTCCCATCGGATCCCAAGGCTCAAGCTCAATAGGATCGGCTAGATACTGCTTGTTTTCTTCCTTGGTGAGGTATTTCTTGTTGACCACAATCTGGTAAGTGAACTGATCGAACCAGCTGTCATCCATGACATAGAAACCATTCTTTCCGGTTTCTGAACCCCAACTGTTTTCGACTTTCCAACGGGTCGGCTTATCTTTGTCCTCAAGGTTGACACCGGTCAAAGTCATGGCATGGGTCATTAAGGATTCCCCATAGTCAAGACGAGTGGCTTTGTCCATCGTAAAGTCAGCTGATAAGAGGGTCTTATAGTCATAGGCGTTCTCGGATAAGAAACCATTAACCCGGTCCGAATACTGCCCGACATCTGATCCAAACCAAACGGCCTGCCCGTCTTTCAACTGGGCAATTGCTAAACGCTTCAGTTCTTCAATAGGGAGATTCAGGTAACGGACTTTGCTGCCTTCAACGATGTTGCCTAAGAATTTGACAGTGAAGGAATGATTGAAAGGCTTATCCTTAGTAGGAGCATTGATGATGGAAACATAATCACTTAGGTCAAGCTTCACATATTTGGCAAAGAAATCTTTCGGAGTGATGTCTTTGATGGAAACGAAAGCGTTCTTTTTGTCTCTGGTCTCATAGGTAAAGGTGACAGGCGGCTTCCCAAGGCAAATGACTAAGACCTGGTAAATGGTGGACATCATTACTTCTTTGAGGCCCCGAAGAGTGACGGTTTTAGCGCCTTTTGAGGCTTCCAAGCGAAGAATAGAGGCATCCTTTCTTAAAAGAGTGGTCAAAAGTTTATCCATCTTCATCGTATTGGAGGAACTTATGGTCTCTGGCATAGCTTCTTTAGGGCAGACACCGTATTTATTGACAATGTTGACAAACATATCCCATTGTCCGCCATCCCCTAAAGGACTTGCCAAAAGATAAGCCAATAGACGGGAAGAAAGTTCCTCATTGGTAGTCTTGATGATGTTTTCAAGGAAGAAGTTGGATTTTTCTAATTTATCCCAAAACAAAGGAAAATTCTGAGAAAGCTCCATGTTAGCCAGATTGAGATTCTTCATAACTTCAAAACGCATGACATTGGTGGCTGCAAACATCCAGCAACGCCCTGAACGTTTCTGATTAGTGACGGTTCCGCCTTCCACTTCAACGTTGAAATTATGGGTCAAAGTCCGAATGGTCTGATTGTTGACGGCAACTTGATCGATTCCGGCACTGGCTACGGCATTAGCGGCTAGAGCATTGCAGCTGTTTCTCTGAAAGTTCTTATCGAAGGTCTGCAGATCATACAATGAAACGTATTCTTTCATGACTGGTTCTCCTTTAATCCAAATTCATCCACATCGTATTGAAGGGTTCGACTTCAATCAGCTTATTCTTTTCATAGGTCTTAACGATGTCTTGGTCAATATACTTCTTGTTGACGAGAACTTGGAAGACATAATTGTCAAACCAGGCATCATCCATGACGAAGAAGCCATCAGTTCCATTGTCTTTGCCCCAGCTGTTTTCGACTTTGTAACGGTTAGGGTTTCCGTTGTCATCTAAATTGACGCCGGTAAAAGTCATAGCATGGTTGCAGAAGGAAGAACGATAGGAGACCCGGGTCTGCTTATCGGCAGTGAGGTTGACATGGAAGAGTTCTTCTCTCTTTAAGATGCCATTAGCTAAAACACCCTCTTTTCTGATGGACTGAGATAAGACATCGGATGAGAAGAAGACCGGTTCATGGTCTTTTAAGGAATTGATGACTGCCTTTTTCATTGGCTCAATGCCGCAGTTGAAGAAGACAACCGGTTCCCCATTGACCATATTATTCACATAGGGGCAAGTGTAGCTAGCCATTTTCTTCCAGGAAATGAGAGGCGAATCGCATAAAGAAATGTAGTCATCCAAATCAATCGTGATATAGGTCTTGAAGAATTCGACTGGTGTCATCTGAGGGAGACGGGCAAATTTATCGTTCTTATCCTTGTATTCCAAAGTAAAGGATTTAGGCGGAAGACCTAAGGAAATAGCTAAGATACGGTAGACTTCATTGAGCATATCCGACTTCATATTCTCAATTTCAGACTGTTCTTTCTTAGCCTTGACAGCCTTTCGTAAGATAGAGGCATCCTTAGTCAATAGAGTAGTTAAAGTGCTGTTTAATTCACTGGTGTTGCTGCTAACAATGCTGTCAGGCATGAACTGAGAAGGGCAGATGCCATATTTCTTGACAAGATTGACAAACATTGCCCAATGACCGCCATCCATGAAGGCAGTATCAATCATAAAAACATTGTGGCGGGAATCATAGTCTTCATTAGCTAAAGCAATCATCTTTTCCAAAAAGAAATTAGCTTTTTCAAGTTTGTCATAGAATTGCAGGAAAGCTTGGGATAACTCCAGATTCTTGACTTCAAACTTATTGATTAAAGCCGTTCGAATGACATTAAGACCTGAAAACATCCAGCAACGTCCGGATTTTTGCTGATTGGTGATAGTTCCGGCATTGATTTCGACTGAGAAAGTAGGATTGACTTGGTTCTTAAGAGCATCATCAACACAAGAGGCATCGATTCCGTTCTTGGTGACGGCTCTTTCACTCACTAGATAATCTTTGTTGCTGGAATAGTTCTTATCAAACTTGGCGATATCATCTAAAGACAGCGTGTTTTTCATTAAATTACCTCTTTATACTGGGTAAATATTAGCACAAAGAATCCATTAATAAAAGGCAAATGCCCCCAATAAAAAAGAAAAAAGCCCAAAAATGAAAAGGCCTTAAAATTCCGTAGATTAAGGAACTGGAAAGAAAAAGCGTATGTTATAATATTTTCATGAAAAAAATCCTGACACTGGCATTGCTTTCTCTAGCTTTTCTCTCTTCTTGCAATAAAGTAAGTCTTTCTTCATCCTTAGAAGAAGACAAAACGGTTTTAAAAAATGCTACCTTGGTTTCTTATTCCAGTGAATCTTCCTTTCCTTTCACTATCGTCTGCTCCTATCAAAACAAAGAAACCTATTATCTCTTCTCTTTTTCATTAGGTAACTGCACCCAGGATTTTTCTTCCGCCCGGCTACTACTGACTCCTGATGGTGAAGATTATGTCTTTTATGGCTATGATCATGACTATACTCTAGTCCAAAAGGATAAAATTGCTGATAAAAGCCAGTACCAATACAAAGGCTACAGCATTAACTTCAAGCTGTCCTCGTTGCCGACTTACTTCGAAGTTCTCTTCTCTTCAAAAGAACTAGTAGATGCACTGAAATATACTATCTAAAGAGGTTTAAAAAATGATTATCAATAATGTTATTGCTGAACAGTTGAAGCTGAATCCCAGCAATGTCGAAAGTGCCGTCAACTTAATGGATCAAGGCGGCACCGTTCCTTTCATTGCCCGTTATAGAAAGGAAGTGACAGGTGGTCTTACGGATGAAAACCTCCGTGACATTCAGGAGAAGCTTGTCTATTTCCGTTCTTTGGAAGATCGGAAAAAGACTGTTTTTGCTTCTTTACAGGAACAGAATGTCACTGATCCGGAATTATTGAAAAAGATCGAGGACAGTCTTGCCTTGACCGAAGTCGAGGATCTCTACCGTCCTTATAAGCCTAAGAAAGTCACCCGAGCTTCAAAAGCCAAAAAAGCCGGACTAGATAAGCTTAGTCAGTATTTATTGAAAGATACGACCGGAAACTTAGAAGAGGAAGCTAAGAAATATTTGACTACCGGGTATGAAACCACCTCAAAAGCTATTCAGGGAGCCTTTGATATCTTAGCTGAACAGATTTCAGATAATCCCAATTACCGAGTCTTTATCAAAGACTTAGCTTTGAAGAAAGGTTTAGTAACCAGTGAGAAAATCGCCAAATGTGATATTGATACTTATGATAACTATGCAAAGTATTCTAAAAGAATCAGTGATATCAAAGGCTACAATGTCTTAGCTATCAACCGAGGCGTGAATAAAAAAGCCTTAACCAAGAAATTAGTTTACGATGATGACATCATCTTAGACCATCTCAATACCTTTGAGATTCCTTTACATACACCTTACAAGAAACAATTTGAAGAAATGATTCTTGATAGCTACAACCGCTTAATCAAGCCCTCTGTAGACAATGATGTCTTCTCGGATCTGTTGGATAAGGCCAGTGATGAAGCCATTGAAGAATTCAAGATTTCTTTGAAGGCCACCTTATTGGTCCCGCCTTTACGCGGAAAGAGAATTTTAGGATTCGATCCTGGTTTCTCTCATGGCTGTAAGTTAGCCTTTATTGATGAGAACGGTAAAGTACTTGATACCTTCGTTCTCAATAATCCTTTTATGAATGAAAGAAGCATTGCCGTCAGCAAATCCCAGCTGCAGACACTTCTTCTGAAGAACAAGACTTTTACCATTGCTTTAGGAAACGGTACTGCCAGCCGTGAATCCCAGAAGATGCTGGAAGAAATGAAAAAAGATATTCCCGCCCTTTCAAATCTGGAGATAGTCGTAGTCTCCGAAGCCGGTGCGTCCATTTATTCGGCTACAGCTTTGGCTCAGAAGGAATTCCCGGATTACGAACCGAATTTAAGAAGCGCTGTTTCCATCGCCAGAAGGCTTGAAGATCCTTTAGCTGAGCTTGTTAAGATTCCTCCGGAAGCTATCGGTGTTGGCCAGTATCAATATGATATCGACCCCAAGAAACTATCCTTAGCCTTAAAAGGTGTGGTGGAAGATACAGTCAACTATGTAGGCGTTATATTAAATACCGCCAGTGCCTCATTATTAAGCTATGTTTCCGGTATTAACACCAAAATTGCTGATTCCATTGTCAAGTACCGTGAAGAAAACGGCGCTATTTTATCCCGCTCACAGCTGAAGAAAGTTCCTAACCTGGGTCCTAAAGCTTTCCAAAACTGCGCCGGCTTCTTACGTATTCCGGATTCAAAGGAACCGCTAGATAATACTGCCGTCCATCCGGAATCATATCCAATTGCTAAAGAGATTCTCAAAGAATATAAGATATCTGATAACTTGGCCTCCCGTGACTGTCTCCATTTGAAAGATGAAGAAATCACCAATCTTGCTGCTAAGCTCAATGTCGGTGTCTTTACTTTGAAGGATATCCTTAAGGAATTGGTTCAGCCTAGCCGTGATCCTAGAGACAGTGCTAAAGTTGCTCACTTGACCGAAGGCGTGACTGACATCAAGGACTTGAAAGTCGGTGCCATCATGGAAGGAACAATTCGCAATGTGGCTGGATTCGGCTTCTTTGTGGACATCGGTGTTGAAATCAACGGACTGGTCCATATCTCCGAAATGGCCGACCATTATGTCTCTGACCCTCATACCATTGGCAAGCCAGGTGACATTATCAAAGTCAAAGTAATCGGGGTTGATTTAGCCCGAAAACGTATTTCTTTGTCACTGAAAGGTGTCAAACAGGACGTTTAGTTGTTTTAAATAAGTTAAGTTTATACTAAAATATAGTTTATATAGGGAGGGTTAATATGAACACCTATTTCTATGTCGGAAACGGAGAAAGAGGCAAACTCGGAATATCCGTCTTTGTTTTTCAGGAAATTGCTGAAGAAACTGTTAAATCCCTAGCTGTCAAAGGCGAATTGAAGGACTACATGGTTTTCGATCCGGAAAAGAAGATTGGGAAAGTCAAAGCCAGCATTGATAAAGGCCAAGTCACCGTTGATGTCCAAATTGTGGGAATCAAGGGAGCCGACTTACAAAACTGTTCCACTAGACTTCAAAAAGAAATCTATGAGAACATCTATGACATTACCGAAATCTCGAATTTGAAAGTCAATGTGAGTATCCTTTCCATTGTTGATCACCGATGAACGGCTCTAAAGAATACACCAAAGAAAATTATCAGAAAGACCGGAATCTCTTCTCCATTTTTGCAAGCGCTCCTATCTGTTTAACGATTATTTCTTTGATTGGTGAGATCGTATTTCAGTCTTTATTAACTTATACCGACGGCACTTACAGTGTTCCTTGGTCAATGGGATTATTGTTCTCTTCTTCGGCTTTAAGCGTTCTGACACTGGCTAGCCATGAGAATGTGAAGCTTCTAATTGGAATATCAGGAGCAGTCTCTGTTCTCTTTGGACTGTTGCTGGTCATACTCTCTTCCTATGCCATCAAAGGCAAAGGTAAAAACCTCTTTTTTGCCCTTATTATTTATTCAGTAGATTCAATTGTCTTAATTCCTTTGCTTATTCTCTCCTCTATGAATGTTTATCTGATTAGCTTAGATACTGCCGGCTATGTTCTTCAAATCGTCATTCATCTTATTTTCTTAGCAATTTTAGCTTTTGGAACTATACTAGAACACCGGTTACGGAAATACGAATCCAGCCACCAACCTACCGTTAAGCCTTTATTCACGGATCAAGAAAAGGAGAATCATTAATGACTTCTTATACCCGTTCAGCTGAAAGAGAAAAGACGATGCAGGCTTTGTATCAGGTCTTTCTCTTTCTTGAAAACAAAGAAGATTTCGATGCGACTGAAGTCATAGTAAACGAATACGGCGCCAAGGATATCAGTGAAGTTCCTTTGTTCTCTAAATGCGTTTATACGATGGCTCTTGATAATTTCGATGATATCAAGGCCTTAATCAATACCCATTTAGTCAATTGGACCTTTGATCGTCTCGATAATGTGGCCAAAGCCATTCTTTTTGAAGGAATCAGTGAAGGCAAATACGGCAAGTTATCGCCTCGCAAAGTTGTCATTACGCAAGGTGTCATTCTGGCTAAGAATTATCTGAAGGAAGGGGACCATCGTTTCATCAATGCGGTTTTAGATAAGTCCATACCCGCATATGATTTCCCAAGAAAATAAAGCCCTGACTGTCGGGGAGTTGTCTAATATCTTAAAGGCCTGTTTTGAGAATCCGGCTTTTTCGGATTTGACGGTTTATGGTGAAGTCTATTCTCTTAGAACAGGTGGCAAATTCTCTTATCTGGATTTAGGAGACCAGGGCAAGAATCAGACTTCTAGCCCGGTTTTGCGTTGTGCCTTTTCTTCTTTCTATGGGCAGGATTATGGCCTAAATGATGTCAAAGTCGGTGACGTCATTCAAATCAGAGGTTCTTTATCTTATTATCCTCACGGCTCCTCCATTACTTTATGGGGCAAGGAGTTGACTATCCTCAAGAACCAGTTAGGGACTAACCTTCTGAAGAAACAGAAGACTCTTGAAAAACTAGAGAAACTCGGTTATCTGAATGAGGACCGAAAAAGAAAAATACCTGTTTACTGTAAGACAGTAGCTATTCTTACCGCTAAAGACGGGGCGGCTTATCAGGATATCCTCAAGACACTCCATGACCGTTTCCCTTGTTCCAGTGTTCTTTATCCGATTACCGTTCAAGGGGCAAGTGCGGCGGGATCTATTGTCAAAGCCATAGAAAAAGCTAATTTAATGCCTTTTGATGCTTTGATTTTAGGAAGAGGCGGAGGCAGCAAAACCGATTTAAGTTGCTTTGACGATGAAAAAGTTGCTTTAGCTATTGCCACTTGTAAAATACCGGTTATTACCTGTATTGGTCATACCATTGATACCGCAATTGCTGACCGGGTCAGTGATGCTAAAGCTATCACTCCAACGGAAGGCGCAAGTCTTATCAACCCCTCCTTAGAAGACATCAATGAGAGAAGAAAAGAGTTATCCGAAAGTCTTGCCTCTCTTTATTCAAGCAAGCTTCAGGATAAGGCCTTAGCCTTAGATTCTTACCGTAACCGTTTAGAGGCTTTCTGTCCTTTGAAAAGGCTGGAGAGTGAAAAGAAACGGATAACGGATTATCAAAACCGTCTGCTCTCTTTATTCACGATGTCGCTCAATAAAGAAAAAACTGCTATAATCAGTCTTACAAGTCTTTTGAATAATGCTCTAACTACGATTGTTAATCACAAGAAGGCTTCCTACAATGAATACGTAGCTAGACTTAACGCTTTTGATCCAAGTGTTCTTATGAATAAAGGCTATGCCGTCATTCTTAAGGACGGAAAGAAAGTCAAATCCGCGATGGAACTGAATTCCAATATGAAAGTTGAAATCACCTTCCCTGATGGAAGAAAAGAAGCAATCATTAAATGAAAGAGAATATCAATATGGAAAAGAAAAGCGAATTAGCTAAGATGTCATATCAGGATTTGGAAAAAGAAGAAGAAAACGTCTTAACGAAACTATCCAACAGTGACCTAGCTTTAGATGAAGCTACTTCTTTATATGAATACGGAAAATCCATTTTAAAAGAAATGGATAAGCGTCTTCAGGATTTAGCCAAGTCTGTTACTGATACCGTCAAGGAATAACTGTGGAAAAGAAATACGATTACCGTCTCTTACCGACTTTAACTAATGACCAACTCCGGGTCTTAGCCAGTGATATCCGCTCGGATATTCTGACTCTGGTTTTGAATAACGGCGGTCATTTGAGTTCCAATCTGGGCACCGTTGAACTGACCATGTCCTTGCTGCAGAACTTTGATCCCCTGAAGGATGACATTCTTTTTGATGTCGGTCATCAAACTTATACTTATAAGATCCTGACTGGCCGGGATTTGACTTATTTACGAAAAACCAACGGCATTGCCCCTTTTTCCTCCATGGAAGAAAGCCCGTTTGATAAATACAACAACGGCCATGCCGGAACGGCCTTGTCGATTGCCTATGGAATGGCTAAAGCTAAAGCCCTGAAAGGTGATGATTCTTATACAGTTGCAGTGGTCGGCGATGGCTCAGCCACTACCGGTCTCACCATGGAAGCCCTGAATTTGCTTTCCACTGACAAAAAGACCAAACTGATTGTCATCATCAACGATAATGATATGTCCATTTCCCCGAATGTAGGATTCCTGTCCAAGAAATTTGAGAAGCTGAGGAACTCCCG
>JBAXZY010000019.1:0-20203 GCA_041670045.1 Bacilli bacterium
AGTTCTTTTTCTGGATGAACCAACTATTGGCTTAGATGTTTTAGTCAAAGATAAGATTACGAAAGCCATCAAAGAAATCAACCATAAATACAATACAACAATCATTCTGACCACCCATGACATGGGTGACATCAATAATCTGTGTTCTCGGGTCATCATCATTGATGAAGGCCGGCTTCTTTATGATGGAGAGCTTAGCAAAATCAAAACTAAATTTGGTGATATCCGCCATATTCATGTACTCCTGAATCAGGAACTGGACACCAGCAAAATGCAGAAAGCATTTCCTGGTCTTGACTTGCGTTTCAAGAAGGATGAAGCCAAGTATGATGAAATATCCTATGACGCCTTGAAAATAGAACTTTCCTCGCTATTAGATTATCTATCTAAGAATTATCAAATCAAAGACATGCAGATTGTCGAAACTTCCCTTGCCACGATTGTTAAACGCATCTATGAAAAGAAGGAAGCCTAGTTTTCTATGAAAAAACACCTTGCCTTTATTAAAAGTTCTATCTTTCAAGCCTGGATGTATAAATTTAATGTCATTGGTTGGCTGATTGGCTCAAGTTTATTTACGTTAGTATCAATATTTTTATGGCATGCCATCTTTTCAGAGATAGATAGTGGAATTATTGTTCAACAGGGAATCGATTTCACCTTTCCTTTGATGGTCACTTATGTTCTTTGCTCTCAAATCATCAGCTTTACCATTAATTCGAGTGACACCTTCTTTAAATTAGGCCATGACATCCGGGAAGGTCAGATAGCCATCAATTTAACTAAGCCCATTAATTACCGAACAAGAATGAGGGATGAATGCCTTGGAAACTACATCGGTTTTTCCTTATTCACTTCCTTGCCGGCCACTATCATTGTCTTTTTATGTGTTCATTTTATCTTCGGCATCAGTTTCCCTTTCTGGTATAACATCATCTATTTCTTTATCTCCGTGACCTTATCCGTTCTTATTTTTGATTCCTTCAATTTTCTTTTTGGTCAGATTGCCTTTTTTACCGGAGCTCTTTTTGGTGTCATGCTGATTAAAGACACTTTTCTGCAGTTCTTCTCCGGTGCCATGATTCCTTTATCTTTTTTGCCAACCGGGTTAGCCGATACTTTACGTATCCTGCCATTTTCTTCTTTGATGGAAACACCCGTCTTTCTTTTATTGAATATGTATGACACGCAAGGCATTCTCTCCTTCTTTGGTTTTACTGTTCAAATGAATGGCGCCTTGATTGGACTAATAAAGATTTTCATTCAGTTTGTCTGGCTGATTGTCCTTGAAACCCTTTGCTATTCATCCAATAGAAGAATCATTAAGCATGTTGTGAGTGTAGGAGGCTAGAAAGATGAAGAAATTGAAACGATATTTACGGCTTTATCCACATTTAGTGGCAATGGGCTTTAAATCCAATATGGCCTATAGAAGCGATGCTATTTTTGGCATCATTGGTTTTGCCATTACCAATGCCATCAACTTAGCGGTCATGATGCTGATGTTAGCTCCAGTTACTTCAATCGATGGCTGGACTCTTCCTATGATGATGTTCTTATATGGCTACTTGCTGATACCTAAAGGAATTGATCATACTCTTTCGGATGCTTTATGGACTTTAGGGTCGGAGAGTATCCAAAAAGGTGATCTCGATCTTTATTTCACTAAACCCTTGAATACTTTGTTTTCAATTGTTTCATCTAAATTTAACTATGAAGGGTTTGGAGAGGTCTTGTTAGGTGTAATCTTCATGTCCGTTTTTGGACCCGGGTTAGCCATCAATTGGAATATCAATAACATCATTCCCTTGATCATAATCAACTTCTGCGGTGTCTTTGTTTTCTTCTCCATCAAATTATCAACCGCTTCAATTGCTTTCAAGACTAAAAGAAGCATGACTTTCATGAGTGCCATCTATAATATCAACGAGTATGGAAAATACCCACTGAAGATTTACGGTTCCGTGATCGGTAATCTTCTTTTGTGGGTATTGCCTTTTGGCTTGATAGCTTATGTTCCTATTTCATTGCTTCTCTTTCCAAATGAACAAATCTTCTATTTGCCTACCGGCCCATATGCTTTGTGGATCATGGTGGCTATCATTGTTCCATTCACAGTGTTATATACCGGACTTAGTTATTTCTTCTATAAGCTAGGCGTTAAGTGTTATGAATCAGCAGGAGCCTAAAAACAAATTTCTAGGCAAACTGACTGTTATACAATTCGGCATAAGCACCTTTAGCTTTTAGAAGCTCTTTATGAGTTCCCTGTTCAATGATGTTCCCATGGTCCATGAAAAGAATATTGTCGGCGTTCCGAATTGTGGACAAACGATGGGCAATCACAAAGCTGGTGCGGTTCTGCATCAGTTTTTCCATGGCTTTTCCGATTTCGGCTTCAGTTCTGGTATCAACACTTGATGTTGCTTCATCTAAAATCAGGACCGGAGGGTCACAGAGGAAGACTCTGGCTATAGTAATCAGCTGTCTTTGGCCTACTGACAGATTATCAGTTTCATTGTCTAACTGAGTATAGTAACCTTTCGGCATTAAACGAACAAAGGAATCGACTTGAGCGGCCTTAGCAGCCTGAATGATTTCACTCATGGTGGCATCTTGTCTTCCGTAGGCGATGTTTTCAGCTACGGTGCCTCCGAAAAGCCACGTATCCTGAAGAACCATTCCGAAATGACGGCGGATTTCCTGCCTTGTCATTCTGGCCGTTGAAATGCCATCGATAGTTATTTCACCACTGTTAACTTCATAGAAACGCATTAGCAGGTTGATCAAAGTGGTTTTGCCAGCGCCGGTTGCTCCGACAATTGCAATCTTCTGACCAGGCAATGCCGTGAAGCTAACGTCTTTCATCAGCAACTCGTTTTTATTGTATCCAAAAGAGACATGATTAAAACAGATTTTGCCTTCTGGGCGTCCCTGCAATGATAGATGCTCTTTATCAACGGATTCCTCCTTCTCATCTAAGAAAGCAAAGGTACGTTCTGCGGAAGCTAATGATGCTTCTAAAGAATTAATCATGAATGACAATTCAGTCAATGGCTCGCCGGCCATATTGATGTATTGGTAATAAGCTTGCACAACGCCTAAAGTCATTTTTCCTTCTAGCATCCATTCGCAGGCAACAAGGATGATAAGTGCCTGTGATATTCTTGAAAGGAAACGAATCAAAGGATTAACAAAATAAGTCAGGAAATCCGCATTTCGGGATGTTATTCTAAGATTGTCAATTTCTTTGTCCATGGTAGAAATACTTTCTTTTTCTTGACAGTAAGCTCTAATAACATCCCTTCCAGTGTAATATTCTTCGGTTATTCCAGTAAGTTGCGACAAGGCTTCCTGTCTTTTTGCAGCACATTCAAGATTCTTGCTTGCTACGATATTAGTGATGATGAAACTGACAACAATAAAGGCTAAGAAAATAGCTGTCAATAGAGGACTGTAGTAGAGCATGAAAGAAATGGATCCGATCAAAGTTCCCGCGGCTACAATCAGCTTAAGCAATCCTGTTTGCAAGGTTTCGGAAACTTTGTCTAAATCACTTGTGACTCTACTTAAAATCTCTCCAGGCTTATGGTTATCGTAGAATTCAAGGGGAAGTCTGTGAAGCTTAGCACTTATTTCTTTTCGAAGCGTCAGGATTAGTTTTTCAGCGACACTTGCCATCAAAAACGACTGAAGATAATAAAGGACCGCAGTTATTCCATACATGACAAACAGGATTGTCAGTTCTTTGCCAAGAGGATCCCAAGGAATCGAAAAGGCGGTTCCGGTATTAATCGCATTCTGGATGGTAGTCATCAATAGATCGATTACACTGGCACTGTAAAAAGGAGTATAGACGTTTAAGACGGTATAAGTGAGTATGCATAAGCCAACGATAATCAAAAGACTTTTTTGGTTGCTAAGTTTGCTAAAAAGCCGTTTGGCGGTTCTAAAGGCGTGCTTAGGTGATTCTTTTTCAATTTTGATATCTTTATTCATAGTTAATTGATCTCCTTAGTCTGTGAATCATAGATTTCTTTATAGATGGGGCAAATTGCCAAAAGCTCATCATGTGTTCCTTGGGCTACCTGTTCTCCCTTATCTAAAACAATGATGTTATCGGCATGGATGATAGTACTTATTCTTTGAGCAATGATGACTAAGGCGGAATCCTTAGTCTCGTTTTTTAAAGCTTTTCTTAGTTGAGAATCAGTTTTGAAATCCAAGGCGGAGAAACTATCATCGAAAATATAGAGTTCCGGTTTTTTAACTAAAGCCCTGGCGATTGAAAGACGCTGCTTTTGACCTCCAGAGAAATTAGTTCCTCCTTGAGCAACAAAAGAATTGATCTTATCGGGTAGAGCTAAGACAAAGGAATCTGATTGAGCTATTGACAGGGCATGGTATAAGTCCTCATCGCTTGCTTTTGGATTGCCATAACGGAGGTTCTTAGCAATGGTACCTGAAAACAACCATGCTCGTTGCTGAACAAAGGAGATGTGTGAGCGTAATTGCTCTTGAGGCATATTTCGGACATCGATTCCGTTTAAAGATACTGCGCCGGAAGTGACGTCATTGAATCTCATGATCAAGGAAGCAATAGTTGATTTACCACTCCCTGTTCCACCGACAATGGCGGTTGTCTGTCCCTTTTTGCAAATGAAGTTGAGGTCTTTAAGGGCATCTTCATGGGAATCAGAAAAATGAAAGGAAACGTCTTTGAAAGAAAGAACATCTTCAGTATTGGTGTTTTCCTTTACGTTGCCCAGGGACTTGTTTTCGATGCTGGGTTTATAATTTATGACTTCTTTGATTCGATTAGAACATTCTAATGCCCGCGGAAGAGTAAGAATTACCATTTGAGCCATCATTAAGAAATAGAGAGCTAAGAGAGCATATTCAATAAGGGCCGTTACATCACCGATTTCAAAATATCCGGCTGTTATCCTGAATCCGCAGAAGTAGTACAAAAAGAAAAACAAACAGATTGATGGCAATCATGGAAATACCGTCAAGGCTAGCAAAATGCTTGTTAACCTTTATGGAAGTCTGAGCATAATCCGTAAACTCCCCATTCAATCTTTCTTGTTCGGGCTTTTCTTTGTTGAAAGCTCGGATAACTCTAACACCAGTAAGATTTTCCAAAAATACCTTACTGACTTTATCTAATTTCTTTTGAAGCTTTTTGAATAGAGGCGAAGTGCTTTTCATAATAAAGGCGGCAACTAAAGAAATGAGAAGCAATACACCCAAAAGAATAAGGCCCATAAGCCAATCTAAATGGAAAGATAGAGCTAATGAAACTATAAAGATCACCGGTACTGGGGTAACCATTTGAAAAAAGTTTATTAATGCTGTTTGAATATTGGTTATATCAGAAACGGTTCTTGTAGTCATTGAAGCAGTACCAAAAGTCCCAAAATCAGATCCGGATAATAATAGTGTCTTTCGATATAAGTCTTTTCTCATGTCTGATCCAACTTTAGAAACTAATTCAGCGCAAGTAAACGCACTTCCAATAGCGACAGCGCATCCAATTACGGCTGCAATGATCATCCAAACAATCGTCTGGATAATCCGAGAGAATTCGGTTCCAGCCGTTGTTCCTTCATTAAGCAGCTGAGCCATTAAGGTAGGTATTATTAATCCCCCAATTACGTCAATGGCAGTAAAAAGAATAGTGAAAAAGCAAAGCCAAAAGTGAGGCTTTAAAAATTTAATGACAAATTTCATTTTTCGCCTAAGAAAACCTAACCTGTAAAACAGGTTATAATAATCAATACCTTTCTCAACCCTTTCTTTTTATAAAAGGTTGTCAAATTTCCTAATTTAGTTTTTCAAGCTCTTCTTTTAGCAAAGCTTCATGCTTGATAGTAAGAGAAATAAAAGTATCACGCTCCTCTTCACTCATCTTCATAATGGCATTTTCCTCAGCCTTAATGACCGGAAAAACTTTTTCTTTTGCAAGCTTTTCCCCTGCTTCAGTGATAACAATATATTTGTTCTTCTTATTTCCTTCGCAGGTTAATAGCTTGACTAAACCTTTTCTTTCTAAGGCCTTTAATGCAGTATTAATAGTCTGAGGTGGAAAGAACCAATCACTGCACAGTTCCCGTTGAGTATAGTTTTTACCGCCTTGGATTACGGAATAAAAAATCCAAAGAGTAGTATCCGATAAAGCATGTCCTATAGCATATTCATGGTACAAGATATCGCTTTCCTTGGAAATCTTATTGTAATCAGCTAATTGTTGCTTAATTTTGTTTTCCATTTAGTGTCCTCATTTAATCCGAAATCGTACGATTATATATATTATCCTATTTCGGATTAAAGTCAATAGCCTTTTGAATTAATTGTGGACATCTAAAATGGCCTTTGTTTTCAATAATTTATTTTGAACGTTTATATTCATTTCTTCGTAGTCAATATTTAGGATTTATTCTTGATCTTCTTTTTCTGGCAGTCTTCGAGATTTGCAAAGACCAAGACTTTTCCCATCTTCAAACTTGCCATATTGGCAGAAGGCGCATATTTGGATTTTAAAGATGCTCCCTTCTCTTGGCGCGAAGAAACAACAGCCATCTGACTTTTCAACCTTAATGGCTTTTAGTCGCTCTTCGACTTCCCGTGTTCGATCCTTTGCCATGTGAGTCTTTTTCCTTTGCTCTATGTTACCAAAGAAGAAACAATTAAACGGATTTTGGCATGAGCGATTTCTTTTTTGACGCCAAAAGGTTTCTTGGAGCCACTTTACGTTAAAAAATAATCAAAAAGGTTTGTATTGATAAGGCTTCTTTATGCTTCTTAACAAGTCAATTCTTAGTTAAACTAATGACAATTTGAACAATAAATTCATTATCAGTTTGCTTTATCCGCATATCACCGCCACACTTAGTGATTTCGTTTTTAACACTCCTGAGTCCCGTTCCTCCACCATGCTTAGTGGTATAAGGAATTCCTTCAATAGATAAAGCCCTTTTACTAGTTGAGGAATTCCGAACTTCAATCTCAAGATTATCATCACTTTCAACTACTTTAAAAACAACCTGGGGTTTAATTCCTGTGATCGTTTTACAGGCTTCGTAGGCGTTTTCCAGTAGGTTAGAAAGAATCGATCCTAAGGTAGGAGAAAATATTTTGATATCTTTAGAGATAGAGGCATTAACCGAAAAGTAGATGCCTTTCTTTTGAAATTTACGACTATAGATTCTCAGCAAGGCATTCACAATAGAATTCTCACAGTAATTTTGAGATTTGCTTTCTTCAAGGAGAGAGTCATATTGGGATAGGTACTTCTTAGCACCTTCAATATCATTCTTATCGAGCATTTCTTTAATCAAAGAATTATGAAACTTAAGGTCATGTCGATTGATTCTGCTGCCTCTAAGGAAGAGTTATAGGACTCAATCTCTGCTTTTAATAAGGAGGAATTCAGATGATCCTTGGATTGCTCATAAATGACGCAGAGGTTCTTATAGAGGACTGATAAATACAAGAAGAAAGCTAATTCAATCAAGGTTATGACAATAAGATAGAAAATAGTTTTATCACCAAAATAAGAACCAGAATAGGTGGTTATTAAGATGCCGGCGACAACCGTGCAAACGGGTGCTAAAAAGGCTCTAACCCACCCAGCCTTAAGCTGTTGAGTGAGAAAGTGGAAAGGACGGACAAAGAAGCGCAGCGATAGAAGCAGAGCAATAAGATAAACAGCGGCTTCTAGGATATCGAGCTGCCAATAATTCATATTGCTAAGTGTTTGATGGAGTTGCAGAGAATTGACAGATAGAAGGTTCCATTAATTTGAACTACTAGAAAGAGTTTCCTTTAGGTTATCGCAACTTATGATAATAGCGACTACCACATTCATTACTGAAAAATAGATAGCGACATATTTGGTGTAGATGTCGTAGCCAAGTTTCCATGCCAGCAAGAATTGAACAGCTGTTATCATCACAAAGAAAACAAGAAGACCAATCCATAAACGCTTCTTGTTATAGCCTAATCCAAATATTCTAAAAGCCAGGTTAGCAATCGGAGGAATAGAATATTTAATTATCTGAAAAATCATTCCATTCATGGTTATTTGCGTTAAAACGATAATCAAAATAGACGTCTTTTACTTCTTTGTGAAGACGCTGGGATATCGAAATAATCTTCCCATCTTCTATTATCATTTCGCTAGGCTTCAAAGTCTTGATATGTGAAAGATTGACTACAAATCCTTTTACGGGCATGATGAATAAACCTGGGCGTAATTTATGGACTTCATGATAGAAGTCATTAAGGTTCATTCTGGCTGTCACTTCTTCGTTGAGACAGTGAATGGTTAAGTTATGGGAATCACTTTCTGCATAAAGGACTGAATTCAAAGAAATGGTGGTGTAGCCGTTTGATCCTTTAACTGTGAGGCTTTTATCTTCAAGTTTATCAGTCTTTTCAAGAACCCGATTCATATCTTCATCAAATTCTTTCTGAGAAAATGGTTTAACAAGGTAATGAGCTGCTTGAATCGAGAAGGCTTCTACGGCGAATTCATAACTTGTCGTAATAAAGATAATTTCAGTTTTTTTCTTTTTTTTTCTTATTTCCTTAGCAACATCAGTTCCAAGCATGCCAGGCATACAAATATCTAATAAGACTAAATCAAAAGGGTTCTTTTCCTGTTCATCGAGGAAGTCAAAAGATTTGCAAAAAGAAAAAAGCTCATAATCGTTTCTATGCTTTGCTGAAAAATAAGCTTTTACAGAAGAATCGATGATTTGGATTTGTTCGGTTTTATCGTCACAAATGGCTATTCTCATAGTTCCCACTGTATTTATTCCTTTCACTTAATAAATTGTTTACTAATATAAATGTTAAAACAAAAAGCAATAATTTAGTCATAGAAAACAAATTGCCAATATCAAATTGCCAATCAACTAATAAAATCCCAATAAAAGATGAGTCTTTTTTTAAAAAGCTCTTAACAGCGTATTCCATACCCGAAATCAAATTTATCCTCAATTTTTTCCATCAAGTTTTTTGAAAGCTTACGAAAGAGATATTCCTTGAATGACGGTATACTTTTTTTAAAAAAACTTTCTTTCTTTTTTGTGGGTTCTTACTGAGATTTGAGGCATGTTAATCATTTTTTTTGAATATAAAGTAGTTAATTACTACATTGTAACCAAGGTGATTTATTTAATCCTTAAATAAAAAAAAGACCCAGTTTCTTAATAAGAAGCTGGGCTATTTTTTAAGTTGGTGCGGACGACAGGACTTGAACCTGCATGATTGCTCATGGGATCCTAAGTCCCACGTGTCTACCAGTTCCACCACGTCCGCAATAAACTACTTCTTCTCTTCTGAATCTACTTTGCCTTTTTTAGGCTTGGTGTTAACTAAGTTAGGACGCCTTTTAACATAATTACTGGCAATAGTAGTAAGCATGATTGTAAAGACAACAACAAAAAGGAAAATAGACCCTGCAATAGTCATACTTATTGCCCAATGAGGGTAATCAACCTTGGGGTTGATGATTATCAATCCGGTCAATAGCAAGGAAACAGCCAATAAGAAAACAAAGGTAAGAATGATGCAATAGATTTTACTGGCTTTCTTAGACATGCCTGCAATTGTCAGCATGAATTTCCTGATCAGATAATTAATCACGGTTATTCTCCAAGTATTCCTTAATGGAACTACAAAATTGTAACACAAAAGCCTTTAATCAACTAGTCATATTATTTCATGATGTAATAAATGGTAAATAAGAGGAATGGTAAAGCATATATGACGACTATATTGTTGACCCCATTTTTAGAAGTAAAACGCCAATTAGGCTTCTTTATCTGCTTTTAAAGGATAGAGAAGGCGGCTAAAAACTTGATATCTCTGAGTTTGAATCATTTCAGAGACATAGCTCTCAGATTCGACACCTAGAATTGAGGAGAAATATATTAGACTTGGTATAGCTACTAACAAAGCCAACAATTGGCTGATAACTGAAAAAACCAGAACTAAAAGGATTACGATCATCATCATAATTGAATTGGCAATCAACTGACCGAGTGAGTTATGGAAGTTGACCACTTCCTTGAAAGGAATCTTCTTTGGATCACAGACAAGCCATGCTAAGAATAAAGAAATGAAGGATAGGATAATCAAATATAAAGGTAATGAAATGATCCAGGACATGTTCCATAACTTCAAGAGGTAAGTAGCAAAAGACAGCAAACCGGAAATTACAGTAGCATTTAATATCATTGATAAAATCACAAGGAAAAGATTCCTCTTTGTGTTTTGTTTTCTTAGAACCAACTTAGTTATTAAAGCTGAGAGATACAAGAACAGGACTAAGACGGTGATGGCGATAGTCAGATGATTCTTTAAACCAGAAACATAAAGGGAGATAGCCAACGAAAAAGACTGATTCAGTTCAACCGAAGACGATGAAATGATATCTAAGAATCCCGTCAAAGTCTTTTCTAGCCAATCGGTGTTATATAGAGAATCAAGAACCGCAGCAAAATCCCGATTGAAATCAAACTGACTGAAACGATCTTTTAAATAAGCAGTCAGCTGTTCCTGATTGTAAGTAAGACTCTGATCTAAAAGCTTACTGATATTGTCAACAGTAGACATGGTGGAGGAAACAAAGAAATTAAAATAAGAGAACAGGACTAAAAGAAGACCCAAATAGAATATGCCCATTGGTATGAAGACATTTAGCATATTTTTGAAGAAAAACTTCAAATCTTTCTTTAGAACCACCTGCATATATTGTTTACTCTTTTATTTTATGTCTTTATTCTAGACTGATTGAGTTTGAAAAGAAACAAAGAAACATGCTACAAATAAGGAGAATAGGAGTTATCTTCTTAAAGAAATTAAATGAAAGCTGCTAAAGCTTTACTGAAGATATTGAAGGAACATAAAAAAAGCCCGACATAAGTCGGGCCAATATTTCAACTATTGGTGGGGTCGAGGGGAATCGAACCCCTATGATATGCTCACCAGAACCTGAATCTGGCGCGTCTACCAGTTCCGCCACGACCCCAGCAATAGATAATAATATCCTAAAAGGTGGTTTCTTTCAATGTTTTTATTTTCCACCCGTGAAGAAACTGACAATAGCCTCCCAGATGCTGATTAGCCAAGCGAGGAAGTTATCCCACCAGGATTTCTTTTCTCCTTCCGTCTGAGTAAGCTTGGCATCGTCTTTTTCAATGACTTTCACGGTAAGGCCAACTTCCATCACTTCATCGTTTTCATCCACTAAGGCTAATTTCATGTTGTGGAGGCCCACTTCCAGATTATTTGTCAATTCCTCGCCTTCCGTGATATAGAAATCGGAATACTGTTTATCAGGAATGACTTCCTGGCGGATCAAGGATTCGGTTATCTGGGTTAAGGAAGGCACTTCTCCTTTTACTACCGTCAAGAAAGACTCTTTAGCAAAAAAAATTGGCCCTTTAGTATCACTTACTAAAATCTTGATGGCCTTTTCAGCTTTGTTTCCACTGCTGTCGGTTGCCGAGACTTTGAATTCATAATTTCCAATTTCCTTGCAGTGGCTTGAATAAGTATCTGAAACCAGTTTTACTTCTAAGTCACCATCTATAGCATCACTGGCTGAGAAGAAAGCCAAAAGACTGTCCTTGGTCATGCTTTCAGTGGGAGACAAGGATATTTCATTGGCTTTGCTTGTAATGATGGGAAGAACATCATCAAAGAGATCCAAAGTAAATAGAAATAGAGTCTCATTATTATTTACATCAGTGGCCTTGAGCCTAGCTTCAATTTGGCCAACCTGCTTTATATCTATGGGATTGCCATCAACAGACTCAATTTTGGAAGAAACAATTTGCTTGCTGTTATCAGTAATTACAAAATTATTCTTAATGAAATCATCTGAATTGAAGTCAGAAGCGTAGGAAGCACTTAATGAATTGGTGTGGTTCTTTAAAAAGACATTCGGACCTCTTGTATCGACTATGGTGAAATTAAAGGTGGCTATGGAAGTATTGCCAGTTTTGTCGCTGGCAAGAATCTTGACGACAAACTTAGTTCCGATTGGAGAATTCTTTCCCTTCAGGAAATAATTATCCGGATCTTCTATCTTGGAGACATGGATGGTTTCACCATCGTTTTCATCCCGATAGACTAAAGAATTCAGAAGGTAATCTTTGGAATAAATAGTCCCTATCTGACTGTCTAGATTGAAGACAGGTGAGGATCCCATATCTGTTAGGTATTCTTTAGCCGAACAATCGGACCCTTTGAACGTAGCTTTGAAAGTATCGGTTATAGGTGCATCCATTGGTCCGATAAAAGCATTAGTAAGTTTATCCGGAATATCGGAATAATAAAGACGGAAATAATCAAGTTTATAGCCTTGCTTCATATTAAAGGCCAAAAGCAAAGTGTTGTAAGAAGGATCATAAGAAAAGACGGGATGGATTTCATTGTTTACGTCAGCAAAAGACTGAACATAAATTCCATTAGAAGAAGGAGATAATAAATAAGACCAATTATCGACATTGAACGTCTGATCCATGACTAAGGTTTCACTATTAGTAGTGATGGATAGCACATAGCCTAAGCGGTACATGTTATTGGCCATAGCAAAATTTTTGAAACTATTCTCAAAATTAAAGCCAAGAGCATAGCGCACATTGTCAAAGCCGGTTAATGAAGGAAGTTTGGCTTTAGACGGGTCACCGGCTCGGTTACCAATCTCCGCTATTCCTGAATCCGGATAATTTCCCCAGTACCCCAAAGGAAGATAATTCCGGTCTTTGATATAAGCTGAGATATTGCCTCTTTCACAGACGGTAGCATAATCATCCCCGATTTTAATAGCTTCTTTAAGACTCGTATTACTGACACTACTACAGCCAAAAAGTGTAAATAACAGACCACAGCTAAGGATGGTTTTGATTTTCCATTTCATTTTTGAATGTTCCCTTCATACGATTGTTGGTATCGAGAAGGATATTTTTCTAAAAAAACCAAAAGCCATTCTATTTAATGATATAATTTTAAAGCTTGCTCCCGTAGCTCAGTCCGGATAGAGCGACCGCCTCCTAAGCGGTAGGCCAACGGTTCAAATCCGTTTGGGAGCGCCATAAAAATAAAAATGGCTGCTTAATAACTTCTCAGTTATTAGACAGCCATTTAATTTGGAAACTAAGTTAAGCAATCGCCGGGAAGACAATACCATAGAGAAGAATAGCGAGGAACTGAAGCAAGGTAGCTAAGTTGACGAAGAGATGGAAGATGGAATGGAAGTACTTCACATTCCTACCGATGGCATAAAGGATAGCACCGATGGTATAGGCTATCCCTCCCCCGATAAAGAGCCAGGTCCCTTGAAGAGTCAGGCTATTGACTAAATAGGAGTAGAAACAGACAATGGTCCAGCCTAAGGCAATATAGAAAATATTGGAGACCACTTTAACCGGCCATTTATCCATCATGGTTCCATTCAAGGCTATTCCTAAGGCTGCTAAGGCAACTATTCCACCTAAGAGGACGTAATTGTAGGGGGCAATGGCTGTCAGTTCCATCAGGCAGACGGGAACATAGGATCCGGCTATCAGGACATAGACCGTGCAATGGTCGATGACTTGAAAGACTTTCTTGGCTTTGTTGATATGAAGAGCATGATAGATGGCTGACATGGTATATAAGAAAATACAGCAGAAGCCGAATATAGCCATGGAGATGATATTGACAGCTTTAGTATTAGTTGGCGAGAAGAAGACAGCGCAGACAACTCCCACAACTAAGAAGATGACTCCAAATCCGCCACCGACCATATGGGTGACTGAATTGAAGATTTCTTCACCATGAGTATATCGAGGCAACCGATTGACTTTCCGTAAATATGCGTCTTCTTCTGGAGTAAGCTTGTTTTTCTTAGGTTTGACCGTCTCGGCGCTAACTTCTTTTTCATTTTCCGGCAGGGAAGAATAGTATTCTTTCCGTTCCTTGATGTTAAGGTCAGCCTCTTGGTTGATAGCTTTCCGTTCCTTTTTAAGTTCCTCTTTCTGCTTCTTGAATCTTAAATGAGCAATCTTAACACTTAAGATCTCTTTCTTTTTATTCAGACTCTTCTTTTCATCATTGAGAGAAAGCTTGTCACAGCGTTCATCATTGATGACATCACGTTCGAATCCAAAAGCTTTTTTGTTATGCATGCTTCCACCTCAGTAAAACTATTCTATGAAAGAAAAAAGGAAACTGATAGTAAAAAGTATTCTTTCCAGTCCAAATCATCAATTAAGCAAATGCCCTAATATAATAGCTTAAAATAATAATAAAAAGCATTTTTTAAGAAAATTGTGTCAATACTTGGAAAGCCCTTTCTAAAAATTAAAAAAGCCCTGAAAATCCACTTTTTTAACAAATTAAAGTATGATATTCAAAACTTTTTCTTTACTTTGGCTCCTTTAGGTGTTTTAGTAAACACGTTCTCAGTCAGTTACTGGGAAATGAATATTTGTCACAAAGTAGAGGCGCGAGGATTCAAAAGTAGGTTAAGGTAGCTAGATTAATAGCTTTGACCTTAATCGAAAGGGTGTCCTTGCCGAAGGGCTGATGAATTAATCGTCATCAGTGCTTGGGCGTACCTATAACATAGGTCCGACTGTCACCGTCTTAACCGATGGTGGAGAGCTATTGCGTGTTGTACTTTAAGAACTTTAAGTGCAATGGCGGTAGCTTTCCTATAATGGGAAAACTACCGCCTTTTTCTCTTTCATGGCAAATATCGCTTTTAACCCTTAAGGAGGGAATACCATGAAAAAGCAAGTGC
Organism: Bacilli bacterium; assembly: GCA_041670045.1. Taxonomy (GTDB): domain Bacteria; phylum Bacillota_I; class Bacilli_A; order RFN20; family CAG-288; genus Enterosoma. The sequence continues at coordinate 14,804 of JBAXZY010000019.1, forward strand.
TTCTTACGATGCTGTCCGTTTTTGCTGTGGCTTCTTTGTCATCCTGTGGATCGTCTTCTTCAATCAGTGGCTCTAGCAATGAGTTAGTGATTGGAATGGAAGTCAATTATGCACCATTCAATTGGGCAGAGACTTCTTCTAGCGACTACACTCTTCCCGTCAGCAATAATTCCGGTTCTTATGCCGATGGCTACGATATTCAGATTGCCAAGCTTCTTGGCGAGAAGACGGGAATGACAGTAAAGATTTTCCAGTCTAAATGGGAATCGCTGATTCCTAATCTCCAGGCCGGCACCATTAATGCTGTCATTGCCGGTATGACTGACACTGAGGAACGTGAACAGTCTATTTCCTTCACTGATGAATATTATCATTCGGAATTGGTTCTGGTTACTACTAAGGAAACCGCGGATGGTTATACTTCCGCCATCAGCAAAGATGATTTCGGCGCTTTCATCAATGGCAAGATGTTAGTCTCTCAGGATCAGACTGTCACTGATGACATCATCACTGATGTCTTTACCACCTATGGTGCCATCCATAATAATCCGGTTGATTCCTTTGCCTTGGCGGCTTTGAATGTTCAGCAGGGCGGTGCTTTTGCAATGACAGCTGAATACCCAGTGGCTGAATCCATTGTGGCTGCCAACTCTAAATTAGGTATTGTTCATATTGATCAGACGATCTTAGGCTCTTCTTTAGCTTCCTTAGGTGTCTCAATCGGCATCAAGAAAGGCAACACGGAATTGCAGACGGCTTTAAATACGGCTTTAAGTTCCATCACTTCTGATACCCGACTGAGTTTAATGGAAGCTGCGGTTAATCGTAGTTCGTCAATATAAAATGACTAACTACTCACTTATATCAACTTTAGCGGATACGACTGATAGAAACATCATTGAGCAGATTGGCTATCTGCTCCAAAACTATTCTGCTCAGTACTGGAATGGAATTATTTGTACTATGCTTCTTTCAATTGTCGGTACTTTAGTTGGACTTTTATTAGGAATCTTCCTAGCTCTAGGGGAAGGCATCCATATCCATAAGAATTCTCCCTGGTATGTGAAAGGACCTCAGTATCTGCTTAAAGGCCTCTGTCATGTCTATTCGATAGTGGTCAGGGGAACTCCGATGATGGTTCAGGCAATGATTTTCTATTTTGGCTGCTTAGCTATCGGCATTAACTGGAACACCGTTAATTCCGATGCGGCTATCTTTGACGGTTTATTCATAGCCGGTATGATCATCATCACCTTTAATACTGCCGCCTACATGGGTGAAATCGTCAAATCCGGTCTTAATGGTATTGATAACGGTCAGACTGAGGGTGCTAGATCTTTAGGCATGACTCGTCTTCAAACTATGTTTTCAGTGGCTTTGCCTCAAGCCATTAGAAATTCCATTCCGACTATTGGAAATGAATGGATTGTCAACATCAAGGATTCTTCGGTCTTGAATGTCATTGGTGTTACTGAACTGTACTTCCAGGCTGGTCAGGCTTCCAATAAGAACTATTACCTAGTTGCCACTTATATCATCATTGCCTTTATTTATTTGATTCTTACTCTTATCACTAATGGAATTCTCTATTTCACCAAGCAGAGAATGGATGGGAAGAAGTTCAATTTCGGATTCCGACATTTCCAAACGGAGAAGGCATAATAAAATGAAAAACACAGTTAATATTTTTAAGAATGGTTATGCCGGACCGGTTATCTCAGTCAAGAATATTGCTAAGACCTTCGGAGATACCGAAGTTTTGAGGGATATTTCCTTCGATGTCAATCGTGGAGAATGTCTTGTCATTTTGGGTCCTTCCGGATCTGGAAAATCAACCATACTTCGCTGCTTAAACAAACTGGAAACTCCGACTAATGGTGAAATCCTCTTTGATGGAGTCAATATCTTAAAACCTGGAATCAATGCCAATATGGTCAGACGTGACTTAGGAATGGTCTTTCAGTCCTTCAATCTTTTTCAGAATATGACGGTCTTGAAAAACTGCACTATTGCTCAAAGAAAAGTCCTTCACCGCAGTAAAGAAGAAGCAACTAGGATTGCTCTTTCCAATTTAAAACGGGTAGGAATGCTCGATCGAATCAATTTCCGTATTTCACAGATATCTGGTGGTCAAAAGCAAAGAGTGGCTATAGCTAGAGCCTTATGTATGAATCCTCAGGCTTTATTATTCGATGAACCCACTTCAGCTTTGGATCCGGAAATGGTTGGTGAAGTCTTGAATGTTATGAAGCAATTGGCCAATGAAGGTATGACGATGGTGGTTGTCACTCATGAAATGAGTTTTGCTAAGGAAGCCGCTGATCAAATCATCTTTATGGACAATGGCTACATTGTCGAAAAAGGGAACAGTGACTATATTTTCAATCAATCGACTAACCCACGTCTGTTATCGTTCTTAGGCAAGAATAATAACTGATTGTTATTTTGTAAAGAAGGCTTTATCGATGGCATCTAAAAGCAGATATGGAGGATTGTATCCTCTCTCAACTAGGATGCCATTTTCTTTGAAGAAAGACCTTTTAAAACCAGGATGTTTTTTCTCTTTGACGGCATTAAGGATATAAGAGGCATCAAGGAGATAGACTTCAGCTACCGCTTTGAAAGAAACGAGGAAGAAGCCGATTCCGCCTAGCTTTTTGATAAACTCAAGATGCTCATACTGCTGTTCCCTGATCATATGGTAAGGGACTTCATCGTGAATGGTTTCCTTGCACTCGAAATCAATGTATAGGCCTTTATAGATGCCGACATAATCCGTAGTAGACTTCTCTTGGAAGTAGGCTTCACAGATCATGCCAGGATGAGTCTTACTCATTTTGACGATTTTAATCGGAGTCGGCCTTTTATAGATATCGGCTATTCCTTTTTCCCGGTAGAAATCACAAGTCTTGGATACTTCGGATTCAAAGACCATGCCCATGTTGGCTTTAATATATTTGTCATGAGCTTTTTCTTCTTCGGTGCGGTTGATGGATTTGCGGTGGTCGACTTTATCATATTTCTTTTCCGGATAATTGGATTTCCGGCCATCAGGGTAATTGATAATCATAAAGTATTAGCAATGGCTTCTTTCAAGTCACTATATTCGACTTTACCTTTTCGGATTAGTTTAAGAACTAATTCCCGGTTGATATTCTTGACATTCCTATTGTTTCCATAAGTTGCTATCACCTCATCAATGGTTCTATTTGGCGATTTAATGTAACTTAAGAAGATATCCATCAAAGCCTTGGAATCAAACAAAGGGTCATGGGCGCTGCCTTTTTCCATCAAATGGTAATAATTAAGAAGCTTCTCAATGGAAAGAGACTGACCGTTTTCATCAATCAAGAAACGGGAGATGTATTCATGGAAATCCAAGTAGTTTCTAGTGACATGCCTAAAGAAGCTGGCTTGATAGTCATCATGGAAATTTAAGCTGCCGGAAAGAATCTTCAAGTCCATTTCACCATACGAAATATAGACCTTCTTAGGATAGTTCCTCGTCAGGTTGATGATTTCTTTGATGACGGTAGCAAAAGGTTTGCCTTCTTTTTTAAGAAGACCTTCATCGATTCCCGTCATTTTTTTGACGACGGGCCCAATCTTATCTCTAGTCTGGATATAAGCTTTATAGGAAATCACTTCTCCGTTCAACGGAAATAGATCACCGGCGTTTTTCTCATAGGCATTAATTCCAACGGCTATCGCTTTATGAGAAAACTGAGTGCCTTCAAAGTCAAAGAACACTACTAATTCAGCGGGAGCTACTTTTTTGGATAAAACTGGGAATTCAGTCATTATTTTCCAAATTTGAACTTCTTTAGATCATCAGTCATAACCTTCGGATTAGAAGAAAGGTCCAAGATCTTCAATAGGTGGTTGACTTCATCCTTGCCAAGAATGTTGAACCAGCCGGCAAAAAGATACCCGAGCTGTGCTTCACACTGCTTGACGTAATCGAGTCCGGTCTGAGTGATGTTGACGTATATCTGGCGGCGGTTATTGGAATCAATGACTCTCACGACCATCTTCTTGCCTTCCAGTAATCGCAAGTTGGCGGCAATATTCGGACGGGTGACTTTTAAGTCATCGGCCATAATAGAAGGGTGAGCTCCTTGATGACCGACTAAATAAGTCAGGATGCGGAAATCAGTCTGGAAAAGCTGAGTGAAAATATCCAATTCTCCGTTGTCTCTGATTTTATCAACATAACTCATCAAAGTATGAATCTGTTCAATCATCTCATCCGAGATTCCTAATCCGGTAAAAACTTCTTTATCATCAAAATCTATCATTTGATTATTTGTCCTCGAAATGATTATAGCAACGTTGTGCAATCATTCAAACAGTTTTATCCAAAAACTGTTTTTTCACAAAGGAAGCTTACTGTATTAGGTAAGAAAACGTTTTTTGACAATAAAAAAAGGCTAATGAACAGCCATTAGCCTTTTATGAATCAATTTAGGATTCTACTTCTTGGAAAGCAACTCGTCGATGGAATTAGCAGCCTTCTTACCAGCACCCATAGCCAGAATGACAGTGGCAGCACCAGTTACGGCATCACCGCCGGCATAGACCTTTTCCTTAGTGGTTTCATTGGTTTCTTCATTGACGATTAAACAGCCATGGGGATTAGTCTGAATACCAGGAGTTGTGTTCTTGATGAGCGGGTTAGGAGAAGTACCGATAGACATAATGACGCAGTCGACATCCAAAGTGGTAAATTCACCAGTAGGTTCAGGTGATCTTCTTCCGGAAGCATCCGGTTCACCTAACTTCATCTTCTCAATCTTGATTCCTTTGACCGAACCGAAATTAGGATTTGTCTTAGGATTTCCTTCCTTATCTTCAAGGATTTCGACCGGATTGTTGAGCAGATGGAATTCAACACCCTCTTGCTCAGCATGTTCGACTTCTTCCTTACGGGCCGGAAGTTCTTCTTTGCCACGGCGATAGACGCAGTAGACATGCTCAGCACCTAATCTTAAGGCACAGCGGCAGGCATCCATGGCAACATTTCCGCCACCGACAACGGCCACTGACTTAGCATGGAGAATCGGAGTATCACTGGTTTCCTTATAAGCCTTCATTAAGTTTATACGGGTCAGGAATTCGTTAGCTGAATAAACACCCTTGGCATTCTCGCCAGGAATATTCATGAAGCGAGGCAGACCAGCACCGGAGCCGATGAAGCAGGCTTCGAAGCCGTATTCCTTCATCAATTCATCAATAGAAAGAACATGGCCGATAACCATGTCGGTTTCAATCTTGACGCCTAAGTCACGTAAGCCCTGAACTTCGGACTGAACAATGGCTTTAGGAAGACGGAATTCCGGAATACCATACATTAAGACGCCACCGGCCACATGCAAAGCTTCAAAGACGGTGACTTCATAG
>JBAXZY010000020.1:0-19162 GCA_041670045.1 Bacilli bacterium
TCCAATCATTTCACTTATTTCTTAGCCTTTGGTACTTTGATTGGTGCTATCAGACATAACGGCTTCATTCCTTGGGATGATGATATTGACATCATCATGCCTCGACCGGATTATGAAAAATTCCTTTCTTACTGCCGTGAACATGAAAAAGAATTAGGTCACTTTGCTTTAAAGCATTATACCGTTGATAATAATTATATCTATCCGATAGCTAGACTCATTGATACTGCTTATGAAATTCATTATAACGAAGCCAAGGAATATGGATTGGGTCTCTTTGTTGATATCTACCCATATGATGGCTTCAATCCTGATGATAAGAAATGGCTTAAACAGATCCGTCATAATATCCGCTTGATTGATTTATGTGGCTATAAGAAGCTTCCTAAAGCCACTAAATGGTATAAGAATTTCTATCGTGTTCCGGGATTCTTTCTCTCTCGATTCGTCAATCTTCATAAGCTGATTGAGAAGAATGATAGACTGGCTCAGAAATATCCCTATGAGACTGCTAAGTATGTCAACTGCTCGGCTTGGGATTGGCCGGTTAAAACCCTCTATCAAAAAGAGTGGTTTGATAAAACAACCACTCATGTCTTTGTTGATCAGCAATTCAATATTCCAGTTGAATATGATAAAGTCCTAAGAATCTATTATGGCGACTATATGCAATTGCCTCCCGAAAACGAGAGAGTCGGCCATCATAATTATTCGGCGTTCAAGAAGTAATCAAAGCGAATGAGGGCATTTTCCTAAAATGCCCTTTTTTGCATCCTTGATTCCTAAACGGATGGCTTTCCTGTTGGCTTTTTTATTGTCCTCGAAAAAGAGGATCTTTGGTTTTGTGAACCACATCAGTCGCTGATAGGTTTTCCTGTAGAATTTCTTGTCTTGATGGTACAGGTAATAGTTATTCCTGAACATATAGTAATATCGAATCGGTGTATAATTCAAAGCCGTAAAAGAAATGAAACCGAATTTATAGACTTTCGGTTTACCCATGGTCTGAGTGATGGAAATGCCTTTGATATAACCGATTTTGTAACCCTGAGAATAAAAAGAATGGCATAAGTCGGCATCGACTGAATCAATGAAAAGATCTTCGTTGAATCCTTTTTTTAAACTAGCATAGTTGCTGACATTGATGAAGTTACCGCTTGTTAACCACCAAGGGACATTCTGAATCTCGAGAGATGTCTCTGAACTGTTGAAGTTCAAACCGAGCAGTCCATATTCGGGATGAGAAGAGATAATGTCTTTGATTTCGTTAATTCTATTAAACGGAAACACTGTATCCTGATCCATGGTTAGGACATAATCGGCTTTATCCTCAATGGAGTAATTCATTCCGGTTTTTAAGGCTTTTGCAATGCCTTGATTACCAGATAAGGAAATATATACGGCTTGAGGATAAAGACTTAATAACTGGTCTTTGATATTGATTTTGTCTGAGTTATCGATAAACAGAACTTTATCGCTGAAAGAAAAATATCCAGCGAAATGATCTAGAAATATGCTGGTTGGATTATAAAGAACAATAAGGGTATATAATTTCATATTTTAGCTTTCTTAGTAAATAGATATGAGAAGAAGTATCTCTTCTTAGTAATCCTTGAACATTCCAAGGCTTTCTTGATAAAGAACAGGCAATAATGCATTCGGCCTAGTAATAGGTGGTCTTTATAAATCAAAGAATAATAGATTTTGCCATCTCGTTTAATCAAAGAAAGACGATTCTTTAAACTCTTCTTATCCGGATTACTTAAAGAAAAGTCACACATATTCCGATAGGGAATGATTTTGGTTCTGATCTTGGCTCGAAATAAATTCACAAAGAAATTAGCATCAACAAAATAAACAAACAAAGACTCATTATATAAACCTATTTTGGAATAAATCGAGCCTTTGACCACTAATCCATTGTTGATACTGTTAAAGAAATCATAAGTATCTGCTGTCAAATCAGTGTCTTTACTAGTTAAGACTTTTTCATCCTTGAATAGTTTAGGGCTGTCTATTTTCTTAGTCTTGGAATTGATGTTGATAGGACTATAGACATCATACTGAGTCTGAGTCAGTACCTTTTGAATCAATTCAAAATAGTCTTTGCCGATAGTAGTGTCATAGTCTAAGAACAATAAATAGTCATTACTAGTCAGGTATTTCTGAATAACCTGATTGTATGCTTTCGAAAGCCCGACATTAGTATTAGCAGTCAGATAAATCACATGATGATCAAGACAATACTTCTGATTTTTTCTTCTGATTTCAATATCCGTGGAATTATCAAAAACTATCAAACGGAAACCAATAGGTAAATTAAGAAAATCTTCTTTTAAATCAAGAACAGAATTAAAAGAAACTAGCAATACATTAATTGTCATTTATTAAAAGCTCTTTAGGAGGATCAACAATGACAATAGTGAATTGCTGATTCTGTTTTTTCTCATAGAAACGTCCGATGACAAAATAAACTAAGAAGAGAGAAAAGCCGCTATAAGTCACCATGTTATCAAAGAAAGTCAAAGCCGAAATGATAGATAAAGAGGCCGAGGAGGCTAAAAAATATTTAGGATCATCTTTAGTTAAGAAGGCTACTACAAAAATCATTAGAATCAACTCTAGGTAACTTAAGAACATACCAAACAGCCCACCGTATTTGTATCCGCCGGCAAACATCGAGCTGACTGTTAACTGAGGCTGAGCCAAGAATAAATCAGCTGAATAACCAGGCAGAATTCTTTTGCTTAAGAAATCAGGAAGCAATTGCGAAAGCATGCCACTGAAGCTTCGGTCAACGGCTACATTAAGATAATTGTAGGTGAGGTTGCCAAGGGGAGAGCAAATATAAATAAGCCCCCAGGAAAAGTCCTTCAAGAAGTAATAGTCTTCATTAAATCCGGCTAATCCCATAATATAGGAAGAGTCGTTCCAAGCTGACTTCTGTCGTATATTTCCAGCTATATTGAATATAAGCAATCCGATAATAGCAATAAGAATAAAGCCTAATAAGTAGAAGCCATTAGCATGGTGCTTTGATAATAGCAGAATAAAAGTAATCAAAAAAGCCAAAATCAGGATGCCACGGGAATAAGAAAGGATGAAGATCAGATAACAAAGAAGAATACAGCAGGCATTGCTTCCTTTATGATCACTACCATAGGCAAGCTTAACAGAGGAGAGACTGGATAATGCCAGGGTTAAAGTGACAGCTAAGAAAGTAAATGAAGGTATTCCAAATGATTTATAACTGCCCTGATTTCCTTTAAAGATTTCAATTAAAGGAACCATTTTTGAATAGAAGACAGCAGCTAAGAAGGCTAAGGCACAAATGACCGCTAACCAATAGGAAGGCTTGCTTTCACGTAAAACAAAAATGCTTTTATCAGGACCTAAAAACAAATGGTTATAGACAAAAATCAAAACAATACTGATAACAATTATTCCAATGAAGAAAGCTAAAAGGGATAAAGGAATCTGAGGATAGACCGTAACTAGATTCAAAGAATAAAAAGCCAAGGTGATTGTCCAAACCAAGGCAAACCAGAAAAAGGGATTTAGAACTAGGCGGTTCTTTAAAAAGCCAATGCTCATTTGGACTTTTCCCCTTTCTTTTTCCCAATGTATCTAGCCATCATGTTTGGAATGAACATAAAAAGAGCAGGTATATTGAAGTCTTTTAGTATTAAGCCGAGCATTTTGAAAGCCAACCTTAATCCTGAATCAGTAGAATGGTATTCTTTGAATTCAGGGCAAACAGCAAAGAACTGACCAAATAAATAATATCTTTCTTTTGTTTGCTTAAGGGTGAAATGATGAGTGTGATTGACAAAAGTATCAGCACAATACTCAACTTTTTTACCGGCTAAAATGACTTTTCTGGCATAATACATATCTTCGTTGGTAGGAAGATTTTTGTGATCAAAGCCGTTAACTGATTTGAAGTAAGCGACATCCACAATGGCACAGGCATCACTGGCAAAGAAAGCGTTGATGCCCATCTTTTCAATGCAGCTCTTGTCTCTGATCAAGCTGTTCTTAGGATAGTTAATCATTCTTGAATAACGTTCCAGAGTCCGATTTGTGTTAACCTGTCTTAAATAGGCATATTTGACTTCATCGTTCAAACACTTTACTAGCTTATCGATGACATCATCGTTTACCAATCGACAATCCTGAGTTAAAAGAATCACAGCATCAGCGTTTGATTCCATAATGGCTTTTTCTCTAGTCAAAGAATGGGAGAAGTCTTTTTTCTCAACCACCGAAAAGACAGCTTTTCTTTTTTTTAATTCATCTATGGTATTGTCACCGGTATTGGTGACAATGAATTTCAAAGATTTGACATAATCGGTTTTCTGGTTTTCAAATTCAGCAAAAATGCTATTGATATAACTAGATCCATTATAAAGAAAAACTAATACATCAACTGTTTTCATGTTCTCTTTAAAGTTATCCCTTTATATTATAAAGGAAATAAATCTTTACTGAGCACCTTTGTGCTGTAAAACAGCAGGAACAGTCATTAAAACTAATTTAGCATCAAACAGGCAACTTCTCTTGGAAAAGTAAGCTAACTCCAGCTTCTGTCTTTCACCAGTTTCATAGGTGGCAGCACTTCTTGCATATACCTGCCAATATCCTGTTAAACCAGGAGTAGCGGATAAGAGCAATCTCTTCTGGCGGGTATTATAGTTCTCATCTAATTCGATTCTGGTAATCGGTCGAGGACCGACAAAGGACATATCACCCTTGAAAATGTTGAATAACTGCGGCAATTCATCCAAAGATGTTTTACGGATAAACTTACCGAATTTAGTTATTCGAGGATCATTATCGAGTTTACGTTCAACAATCCATTTCTGCATCTGCTCATCAGTTAGATAATCTCTTAATCTTGATTCAGCATCAACATACATGGAACGGAATTTATAGACTTTGATGTCTTTGTTATTCTTGCCTACTCTTTTATCTAAAAAGAAAACCGGTCCTTTGGAAGTTGCTTTTACTAAGATGGCAATTAAAGCAAGCAAAGGAGCTAACATGATGATAGCTAAAGAGGAGAAAACAATATCAAAAGTTCTTTTTATACAGAAATAGAACGGATTCCCTTGAGCTCTTCTGGCTTCACGCAAAAGCTGGTTATCAGCTTTGCGGGCTTTCTTAACTTCTTCCTGGTAGATTGGATCCTGTCCAAGCAAACCAGCATTGATTCGGCTTCTTTCAATCGTACATGTATCTGTCAGCATAATTTAATCTTTCTAAGCAATGTCCATGACAAGAAGCATCTCTGCTTCAGTGAATCACCCTTTAATTACTTCATAAACTTATCTAATAGGAATAATCTATGTTGCTACTATTCTACTATCGAAATTTTCGCTGTCAATGTTTCTAAGCGTTTTGATGATGGTTTGTAGGTTTTCTCTTCTCCTAACAGTGGTAAGCAGAATATTACAAAGAAGATAATATTGGAGCCTTCCATCAGGCCCAGCATTCTTGGCTCGAAAATCGAGTAGATGCTGATGGTTGTTAAAATGACTAAATAAGGAAAAGCTTTCGTACCATCTTGCTTAAATAGTACGACAATTCGGTAGATAAAGAAACTTAATAGCGCTACCAAGAACAACAGCCCAATGATTCCGAATTCCAGTAAGACATCGAGATAACCATTATGGGCTGACCAGAAAGCTTCGGACTTGGTTGCCAACTGATAATTAGAGAAGGTGGAGAAGAAAGGCACTCTGCCATAGCCGAAGATATAGTAATACGGATTGTTCAGCATTGATAAAGCATGGGTCCAGAACAATTCCCTGGTGTTGATTGTAGTATCGCTTCCAAGATGAGATAAGACACTGGCTAATTTATCTCGCATGATTATTAAGAAAACAATACCTAACAGTACCACTGTACTTAAAAGAACAACGGAATAAATCCGATAGCTTTTCTTTTGCTTCTTAAACAAAAGCCAGACATGGAGCATTACAAAGACTAGAGAAGAAAGAATGAAAGGAGTCCTTGAATAGATTAAAAAGCAATGAATGATGTCTATGGCCACGATTACAATCAGCCAGGGATTCTTTTTGTTCATCATCAAGGCAAAGCAGGAGATAGTAGACATCATCAGCATAAAGCCAAAGACATTCCGGTGACTGGTTAAGCTGCTTATTCCTTCAGCCAATTTAGCGGACGAATCACCTAAATAATATTTTAGATTCCCAATCAGGTCCTTAGCCGAAATAATCCAGGCAGCCACAATCAAACCTAATCCAGCCAGAATCACGATATATTGAGTAATCTTAAGTGCTGTCTTCATCTTATCTGAGAAGGTCTTATAGTAATCAATAGCTACCAGGAAGAAACTGTAGAAGAGAATCTCATTGGTAAAACCGATTATTCGGTCTGAAAGAGAATAACCGGAATAAGTGACATCTACTGAAGAGTTAGTATCCGGAAATAGAAAAGTGAAGGTCTGCTCTCCATAGGGAAAGGAGACAGCACTAATGAATCTGACGACTACTATCAAAGAGAAGATACTGAATAAGTACTTAGAAGGAAGCTTACCGGTTTTCTGATAACGTAGATATATAAACCAGAACAGGATACCGACATAGAGTAACACGGAAGGAATAAAGAAGAAGAGACTACTAGCAGACTGGGGAGAATAATAGATAAAGGTATTTAGAAAAATAAAGCCGTTGATATTATTAATAGGAGAAGAAGAGGCTTCAAATCCTCCCAAAGTAAAGACGGAAGCCAATAAGCCAAGAAGATAGAAAAGCACGATGTCTAAGACATCGCCATGACTCTTTTTGACTATTACCGCTTTAGTTTGTTCCATATGATTCCACTCTTTCAAATGAAAAGCCCCCTAAAAAAGAGGGCAAAGAAAACTACTTTTCAGCTACAATTTCTTTCTTAGCAGAAGATGAAGCTGCTTTTTTAATATCGCCGTTGCCTTTAAGATAAGCAATCAATGATCCGACTAGGAATCCAACTAAGACTGAAATGACAAGATTGTAAACTAACTTGATTCCACCAGAAGCTAAGACAATGGTGTCACCATTGTCGTAAGTAGTATAAGTGTTGTTCTGATAGACGGTCTTAATGACATCACTGAAGCCCTCGGTGGCTCCGGTTAAGAAATAGGTGACATTGCTGATTTTGGTGCTGACAGTTTCAGGCAGTGCCCAAGGAGTAGTTCCATCAGTGACACTGATATTATTAAGCTTGATGTTGAGGTAATAAAGCTCCGAACCGATAGCCGGATTTTCGGGAGTGCCATCACCGATAAGAGCATTTATTTTCTTAGTCAGTTCATTCATGGCTGTTACTAAATCAATATTTGAGGCATTGATCGTAGGACTGGTTCCATAGATAGCTTGGAAGGTTTCTTTCTGAGCTTTAAGCTGGGACTGAAGATTTGTGACACTGTTGACCATTGTGGTCTTCTGATTGTTAAGACTAGCCTTTGCTGAAGCGATTTCGTCAGCTGTTGCTGTAGCTGCTAAGCGCAGATAGCCGTTGACGTTAATGGTATTTACTAATTCATCGACTTTCAATTGAGCATAATTAGCAATCAAAGAATTTTCATAAGAACTGATACTCTGAGTTACATCATTGATAGTCAGATACTGATCAGCATAAGTGGTAGCCAAAGTTTTGTAACTTGACAAAAGATAATCATATTGAGCACTTAGATAATTCAACTGGTCATTCAAAGAGATCTCCGTATTTTTAGAATAATTAAGATTAGAAGCAAAGGTCATAGCTGAATACTGAGAGACGGCATTCTGAATGGGAAGGTTGTAAATAGCAGCTACAAAGTCTCTGGCCTGATCACTTCCGGAAAAGTATTTGGCTTTGACAGTGATAGTGAAATGGTTATTGTATTTAGCATAGTTCCCGGAAGTTGTATCAGTGGTGCTGGTTGAAGAAGTGGTGGTTTTAACGACATAATTAGGATTAGTGTCTTTGGAAATAGAAACACCGGCATCTTTAATCATTTTGGTAATGTCGATACCAGTGAATTCATCATTGCTGTCGACAACTTTATTCAAATTCTTGGCTGAAATCAAATCGGAAGCATTGAAGGCTGTTCCATTAGGATATAAAGCCTCAGTGGCACCGGGAAAATTAACACTGCCATCAGCAGTATAAATTTGCTTGTTCTTCGTATAGCCATACTGAATGCCTAACAAGCAAGCCAGGAAAGTGGCACCCATAGCTACGAACCAAGTTATTTTAGCTATCCAGATACGATGACACATTTCACCGAAGGATACTTTAGTTTTATTATCATTGTCAGTCATGGCTTTGACATATAGAACTTGTTTTTCAGAATTACTCATTATTAAAACTCTCCTAAATAATAGAAATAGTATAGTATAACTATTTCTTAATTGCCAACCTTCGTTAAGCCACACAAAAACTGTTAAGTTAAGTAAAAAATGAAAGTACTGATATTTAAATTATTCCGACAGCTAATAAAGTGACTAAGACAATCAGGACTGCTACATAAATGCACATGAAGATCATGCCTAGCAAGACACCGGTTTTACAGTTGGTCCTCGCTTTTAAGCAGGTTTTAGTATCACTTAATCCAATGAAACCTAAAATCAGTCCAACTAGAGGGGATAAAATAATTGAAAGAATACTTAGAATATAATTGTAATCCTTCTTTGATTCTTCAAGTGGTTCTTCATACGGAATCGGAGTACCGCAACGGGGACAGAATTTAGTCTCGTCAGAGACTCTTGTAGCACAATTAGGACAATACTTCATAAGTTTACTTGCTCCTTTCAATCATCCTTGTCTTTATGGAAAGTAGAAGTATAAGGCTGTTCAGCATCATAGTCAGTAGATTCCTCAGTAGTACTGTCAGTACTATGATTATCATCCTTGATGATGGCCTTATCTTCAGTAGATACTAAAACTTTAGGATCACTCTTATTGACGTCACCAGTTGAAGCGTGATTAGTTCCTACAGCTGTACAAGGAAAATGATAGCCGCATTTAGGACAAGACCAATCTTCATCCGGAACATCCAGATTACATTTTGGACAATGTTTCATGTTTGTTTTCTCTACTTATATTATATTAAATAGTAGCCTATATTTAAACATTATCCCATTTATGACATTCAGAAAATTAAAAGAAAACGTTATCGTGAAAAAAATTTCATCAATCTCTTTCTTTATTTAGCAAAAGTAGTAGAATATTAGTAGTCACGATAGAGGGAAAACCCAAGGGTTCACTCTTGTCGTGTTTTTTTTATCTAAACAAACCTAAGTTTTCCTTCTTATCCACTCATCACCCGATGACGGAAAGGATACTTAGGAATATGTGCAACTCCGTATCAGTAATTGTTCCAATTCATAATTCCAGCAAGTATCTTGCCCGTCTTTTGCAAAGTTTGACTGACCAGACTTACACTAACTTTGAGGCACTTTTGATTGATGACAACTCCTCTGATGATTCTTATCAGATCTGCCGTCATTTCGCTAATGCCGATTCTAGATTCAAAGTCTTCAGCAATACCTTCATTGGTGGTGTCTCGGCTGCTAGAAACATTGGATTAACCGAAGCTGCTAATCCTTATATTACTTTCATTGATGCTGATGATTACATTGATAAAGATTTCCTTTCCATCATGGTGCGAGCCATCGTCGAAAGTCACAGCTCAGTTGTCTCCTGTTCCTATTCCGATAAAGAAAGTGACTTAGGAAAGAAATTGAGCTTTGACATTTGGGATATCAAACCTCATACAATTAAAAATAGTTTCTATCGTTGCGATTCCTCTTCTTATGTTTGGGGAAGAATCTATCGGAGAGATGTTATTGGATCTAACCGTTTCGATGTTTCCTTCCAAATGGCAGAAGATACTGTCTTCTTAGATAATTTGATCAATCAGAAAGGATTGACATTACGATATATCGATTATGTCGGTTATTATCACTTTACTAATCAATTTGGTTTATTATTGTCTTATAATACAGATTCCTATTACACAACCACGCTTCATCTTTATGAGCTCTATCTATCCAAAAAGAATGGCGAAGAGAAGAAAACACTCGTTCTTAACCGCTTAGTCAGCTTCATTCGGATCTTGATTAAGAAATGTGCTATCACAGCTGATATGAATAAGAAGCTGATTGCTATTGCTAAAGATATCAAACATAAAGCCATGACTTCGAAATATTTATCTTCCCAGAACAAACTATTCTTGATGGTTGGCATCCATAAACCATTTGCTACGGTTGACTTCACTAAGCCCACTAAGTTCTTCTAAAATACGGGTCGCTTTAATTAGTTTTCAATCGCTTTCCTGCATTAAGAGATTGAGATAGAGGTAAGAGGCAATTCCTTTAAATCCAAACTGTCAAATTAACAGCTTAGATGAAGGGGAGTTGCCTTTTACTATATAAAGAAAACGAATATTGTTATTTATAGTCTTTATCAAAGTTGTTAAAGAGCAAATTGGTGTTATAATTAGTTAACAAAGGTAGGAATTCACATGAGTAATAAACCGATTATTGCCTTACTATACGATTTTGATAAAACGCTCTGCACGACTGATATGCAGAACTACACTTTTATTCCGTCTCTGGATATTAAGCCAAATGAATTCTGGAAAGCGGCTGACTCCATGTCTAAAACATATGAGATGGATGAACTGTTAGCATATATGTATCTCATGATTCAGGAAGCCAAGAAAAAGAATTTGCCTATCAACCGGGAGAGCTTCGTCCAGATGGGGAAAAACATCAAATATTTTCCTGGTGTTGAAGATTGGTTCCCAAGAATTAACGCTTATGGTAATGCCTTAGGAGTTGAAATCCAGCACTATGTGATTTCTTCCGGCAACAAAGAAATCATTGAAGGCTCCTCGGTTTATAAATACTTCAAGAAGGTCTTTGCCTGTGAATTTCTGTATCTGAATGATGTAGCTGTTTGGCCAAAGAGTGTAGTTAACTACACGACAAAAACCCAGTTCTTATTCCGAATCAATAAAGGGGCACTGGATATTTCGGATAATAATCGAGTCAATCAATCTATTCCTCATGAAGAGAGGACTGTTCCTTTTAGAAACATGATCTATATTGCTGATGGTCTTACTGATGTTCCTTGTATGAAACTAGTCAGAGAAAAAGGTGGTTCATCCATTGCTGTCTATGGCCGAGGCAAGAAGCCGATTGCTAAACAGCTCTTCCAGGACGGAAGAGTCGATTATCTGACTGAGGCTGATTACTCCAAAGACAGTAAGCTCGAAAAAATTGTCAAACTCATTATCGATAAGATGACGGTTCAGGATAATCTTTTCCGGATTCATTATCAGCAGGCTGAAGACATTACTGACTGATGCTTTACTAAAACTTAAATTTGTCAAATAGACTGAAAGCCTCTTTTTAGGCTCATATTTTCCTTTACCTATATATGTAGGGAATTTTTTTCAGTGGTTTAAAAAATAAATGGTAGCGCTTTTATCAAACAGAGTGCGGAAAAGAAGTGCTTTTAGTTTTGCTGGCAGTTTATAATCTCCATGTCGAATAAGTGGACCGTTCGTATAATTACCCAGATTGGTGGGAAAGTTTCTACGTTGAACCGTAAATTCAACACTACGAAGTCACTACTTATCCTCTTTTTTGTTTTTATTGAAACTTTCTTTTCCGGTTTTTGCAATTGTGCGGCACAAAAACAAGGAGAAAGAAAATGAAAGGTCTTAAGAGTCTGACTATCTGTGCTTTAGCTGTTCTTGGTGCTGTTTCTCTTACGGGCTGTGGTTCTACTTCTTCCGTTTCAGCTTCTGGTTCTTCCAGCAACTCTAATTTTAAAGTAGGCGTCATCCTTGTCGGAGACGAATCTGAAGGCTATACGGAAGCCCATATTGAAGGCATCAAAGCTGCTCAGACTAAGTTAGGTCTTTCTGATTCTCAGATTCTTTATAAAAAGAAGATTGCCGAAGATAACACTGTTTTAACTTCTGCTAACGAACTTGTTTCCAATGGCTGCTCTTTAGTCATCTCCAATTCCTATGGTCATCAGGACTTTATGGAAACTGCTGCTGAAAATCATAAGGATGTTACTTTTGTTGCTGATACCGGCGATTATGCTGCTTTAACCGGCTTAGACAATTTTAAGAATGCCTTCACTGATATTTACCAGGCCCGTTATGTTTCTGGTATTGTCGGTGGTATGAAGCTCAAGGAATTAATCGATGCTGGAAAACTTACTGATTCCAACAAGGATTCAGACGGCAACTACAAGATCGGTTATGTCGGTGCTTTTAAGTATGCCGAAGTCATCTCCGGTTATACTGCTTTCTTCCTTGGTGTTCAGTCAGTTGTTTCTAACGTTTCCATGGAAGTTCAGTTCACTTCTTCTTGGTTTGATATTGAGAAGGAAGGAACTGCTGCCACGGCTTTAGTCAATGATGGCTGTGTCATCATCGGACAGCATGCTGATTCTACTGGTGCTCCTGCTGCCTGCGAGAAGATGCTCAATGCTACTGGTGCTGATCACCATGAATGCTATTCTGTCGGTTACAACGTTGATATGTCAACTGCCGCTCCTCATGCTGCCTTGACTTCTGCCACTAATAACTGGGGCGTCTATTATGAATATGCTTTTAAGAAGGCTATGGACGGAGAGGGCAAAGGAATTGCTAAGGATTGGGCTGAAGGATATGAGACTAACACTGTTGGTTTAACTACTCTCACTGCTAATTGCGCTACTGGTACTCAGACTGCTGTCGATACTGCCGTTGCTGGTATCAAGGCTGGTACCTTACATGTCTTTGATACTTCTAAGTTCACTGTCACAACTGATGGCGTTTCTGCTGCCGTCACTTCTAACAAGGTTAACCTTTCCTATATGGATTATTCTACCGGTACTCCGACTGAAGTCTATCATGGAGACACTGTTGAAACTGTGAAGACTTCTGGAACTACTTCTTATATTGAAGAATCCGTCTCTCGTTCAGCTCCTTATTTCAGCCTTCAGATTGACGGAATTACCTGGAAGAACTAAAACTTCTATTAGAAGGAGGGCAGGTTTTGCCCTCCTTCCTTTTTTGTTTTGTGGGAAGGAACTAAACAATGGAAAAGACGATTGAATTACGTAACATCACTAAAACCTTTGGTCCGGTAGTTGCCAATAAGAATGCTTGCCTTACTGTTCATTCGGGAGAAATCATGGCTCTCTTAGGAGAAAACGGCAGTGGTAAGACAACTTTGATGAATATGCTTTCCGGCCTTTATTATCCTGATTCCGGAAAAATATTTATTAATGGTAAGTCGGTTTATATTACTTCACCCAAGGATGCTTTTGATTATGGCATCGGCATGGTGCATCAGCACTTTAAGTTAATCGATGTTTTCACCGCCGGTGAAAACGTGGTATTAGGACTTAAAGACCATTTTTTTATAAACAAGAAGCCAGTCACTAAAAAAATCCAGTCTTTATTGGACCGTTATGGGTTTGTATTAGACTTGAATAAGAAGATTTATGATATGTCTGTTTCTGAAAAACAGACGGTTGAAATCATCAAAGTATTGTATCGTGGTGCCGATACTTTGATTTTGGATGAGCCGACTGCTGTTTTGACACCTCAGGAAACTGAGCGTCTTTTTGTCATTCTCCGCAATATGAGAAATGATGGTAAGACCATTATCATCATTACTCATAAAATGCAGGAGGTTCTCTCTTTATCAGATGAAGTTGCTATTTTAAGAAAAGGTGAGATTGTTAAAGTCGTAGAGACTAAGGATGCCAACCAAGAAGAATTAGCGGATTTAATGGTCGGTGCTCATGTGGCTTTGCATATTGACCGTGATTTACCGGTTAATCCGACTAAGGTTCTTTCAGTCAATCATTTGACTTGCTATAACGAAGAACATGTTAAATCCTTAGATAATGTTTCTTTCGATGCCTATAGCGGAGAAATACTAGGTATAGCTGGAGTATCGGGAAGCGGGCAGAAAGCTTTGCTAGAGGCAATTTCTGGTCTTCAGAAGACTGAAGAAGGATCCAACATCACTTTCTTTGATGAAAAAGGAAAATCTGAGGATCTTGTTGGCAAAGACCCCAAAATCATCAAACATATGGGTGTCTCTTTAGCCTTTGTCCCTGAAGATCGTTTAGGTATGGGACTAGTCGGTGATATGGGCATGGTCGGAAACATGCTTTTAAGAAGTTATGATGTTGGTAAGACTCCATTCATTGAAGTTAAGAAGCCGGCTAAGTTGGCTTCTATTCTTAAGGAAAAACTAGAAGTCTTGACTCCTTCAATCGATACTCCGGTCAGAAATTTATCCGGTGGTAATGTTCAGAAGGTCTTAGTTGGACGAGAATTAGCTTCCCAGCCTCGCCTCTTATTGACGGCTTATGCAGTCAGGGGCTTAGATATCAATACTTCATATACTATTTACAACATTCTCAACTATGAAAAGAAACAAGGAATGGCCATTGTCTATGTCGGTGAAGACTTGGATGTCTTATTAGCTCTGACTGATCGCATCCTAGTTCTCTCAGACGGAAAAGTTACTGGAATTGTTGACAGTCGAACTACAGATAAAAAGAAGATTGGTCAGTTGATGGCAAGCTCAGAGGAGAATAAAGAACATGATTAAAAAAGAACCTCTAGTCCGAATTGCCAAAAGGAATGATGCTACTTTAAAGCAGAAGATAGTAATGAAAACGGTCTGCATTGGGACGGCTGTTCTGATTTCAATTCTTTTCATTTGGATTGTCAGTGGCAAGAATCCGTTTCCTGCTGTCGGCTATATTTTCACTGGCACATTCCAAAACAGCATTAAGATATGGGCTTCTGTTCAGGAGACAGCCCTGCTTCTTGGAATTGCCTTAGCTTTGACTCCGGCTTATAAAATGCGCTTCTGGAACATCGGTGCACAAGGTCAGATTTTGATGGGTGGATTAATGACGGCTGTCAGTATGATCTACTTCAAGACGCTGATGCCCAATGCTTTAGTCATAATCTGCGGACTTCTATTAGGTACTTTAGCTGGAGGCTTCTGGGCATTTATTCCTGGTTTCTTCAAAGCTAAATTTAATACAAATGAAACTTTATTTACTTTGATGATGAATTATATTGCTGTTTTAATAGTAACCATCTTTACTAAGATATGGCAAGGTAGTGCTTCTAGCTTAGGGTTAATCAATTCCCGCGGTACTTATAAACATATCGGCTGGTTACTTACTATCAATGATAACCCAGTTATTGTTCCGTTAATATGTGTCTTATTCTTGGCCGTATCCACTTATGTTTATTTTAAGAAGACCAAACATGGCTATGAGACGGAAGTAGTCGGCGAGAGTGTCAAGACAGCTAAATACACAGGTATTAATGTTCCTAAGGTTATGATGAGAACAGTGGCTTTATCAGGAGCTTTATGTGGAATCATTGGTTTCTTCTATGTGGCTGGAATTGATCATACGATTTCAGCTTCCACTTCGGGATCCTATGGCTTTACGGCTATCATTGTAGCTTGGCTTTCTAAGTTCAATCCCTTCGTAATGATCTTCTATGCGTTCCTGATTGTTTTCCTCAATCAAGGCGGCAAGAACTTATCTGATCAGGCCTATTCTGCTAACTTGAATGAATATTCCTGTGAGTTCATTGTCTTCATCATTATTCTTTCTATTCTCTTAAGTGAATTCTTTACTAACTATGTTTTGATTTACCGTGACCGGAACAAATTCAAGAAGTATTATCTCCATCAACTGATAACGTTTGGTTTAACGACTAAGGAGGTTAAATAGTTATGGATAACCTAATTAGCTGGATCATGTTTGCAGTCATCTATGGAACTACGTTGACCCTTTCTGGCATGGGTGAAACCATCAATGAGAAAAGCGGTCATTTGAACTTGGGTGTTCCGGGAATCATGTATCTATCCGCCATCTGTTCCTTCCTGCCTTTGTATCAGTATGAGCAGAGTGTTTCTAATCCTAATGCTTTTGTCGCCATTCTTATTGCTTTAGTTATCTCTTATGCAGTTGGTGCTTTAATGGGATTCATTTATTCTTTGATGTGTGTGACTTTCAAGGCTAACCAAAATGTTGTCGGATTAGTCATTTCATCCTTTGGTGTCGGTTTTGGTAAGTTTATATCTTCGGCCAGTCATATAGTTGGTTCGGGTGGTGTTACAGCCTCCTTTGCAACAAAGGTTTTCTCCGCCGGCATTCCTTTCTTGAAAGATATTCCCTATGTCGGTCAGATCCTCTTTGGCTATGGATTCATGACTTATGTCGTCTTGATTCTAGCTATCCTTCTCAATATCTTCTTAAAGAGAACTCGTATCGGTTTAAACTTAAAAGCAGTTGGTGAGAATCCTTATTGTGCAGATGCCGTTGGCATCAACGTCACTAGGTATCGTTATCGGGCGACAATCACTGGTTGTGGCTTATGTGGTATGGGCGGAATTGTCTATGTCTTAACTTTCTCTAACGGTTTATGGTCTACTAACAATGGCATTGAAGCTATTGGGTGGTTAGCAGTTGCCCTTGTTATATTCTCCTCTTGGCGTCCTAAGAATCTGATCTGGGGTTCTATCCTCTTTGGATTAGCTTATTGGACGTTCAACTTCTTACCTAGTTTGGTTGAAATGACTTCATTTACGGGATTGACGGAATTACTCCAGATGATTCCTTATTTCTTAACAATCATTGTTCTGATTATCAACTCCTTACGAAGAAAGAAAGAAAATCAGCCTCCTGAATCTTTAGGTCTGCCTTACTTCAGGGAAGAACGATAAATCGATAGCTGCCTTGAATGGCAGCTATTTTTATAGTTAAAAATAATACTTACTTTAAAGTAAGTTACCTTGAGGTAAGTAAAATGAATAATTATGAAGATTTCAAAGGACGTGAAAACTATTTGATGAGACTGAAAAATATTTTTGATAGTGAACGTTTTTCTTTGGCAGTGGTTTATGGCAGAAGAAGAATTGGTAAAAGTGCTTTAATTATCGAAGCTTTGAATCAAAGAAAAGAAAGGAAAATTTACTATGAATGTACTAGAACAACGAATAAAACCAATACTGAACTTTTGGCACAGGAAATTCAAAATATTTTTGATTTACCGCCTTTATTTTTTAAAGATTTTTATCAGGCCTTGGAATTCTTATTCCGAGAGGGGGAAAAAGAAAACATTATATTGGTTTTAGATGAATATCCATATTTAAGAGAAGCAATTGTTGGTATTGATTCTTCCCTTCAGCGATTAATAGATATTTATCAAAACAAGAGCCGAATGAAGATTATCATTTGTGGTTCGTATATTGACGTGATGAAATCATTAAATGAAAGCAGTAATCCTTTATATGGAAGAATTGACTTAACATTAGATGTCACCTCGATGGATTATTATGAGGCAAGTTTGTTTTATCCATCACGTCCATTAGAAGAAAAAGTTGCTTTATATGCTGTATTTGTGGGTGTTCCCTACTATAATTCGAAAATCGATGATAAGGTGGATGCTGAAACTAATATTATTAATCTGATATGTTCTCCGACTGCTCGGTTTATTAATGAAATAACGATGCTGCTGCCTAGCGAACTTAAAAAAATAAACAACGCGAATGAAATTTTTTTAGCCATTGCCAAAGGCAATCGGAAATTTTCTAATATTTTAAATGCCTCTTCTGTGTCATCCTCTCCGGCATTAAGTAAGACTTTAGATAAATTGCTGGAAATGGAATTGATTCAAAAAGTCAGCCCGATTAATAATGAGACTGATAAGAAAAAGACGAACTACTATATCAGGGATAGTTTACTAGAATTTTACTATACTTTTATCTTTCCAAATCTATCAAGTTTCGTTTTAAATCCACCCAAAGTGTTTTTTTCCGAATACGTAAAAGACAAATTCTATCAACAATTTGTTCCTAAAGTGTTTGAAAGAGTTTGCCGTCAATATTTAATTAGACAGAATCAAAAAGGCTTAATTATTCCTCCATTGATGAAAATAGGCAAATATTATTATGATTTACCTAAAGAAAGGAAAAACGGAGAATTTGATGTAGTGACTCAAGACAAGAATGGTTTTACTTTTTATGAATGCAAATTCACTGAAAAACCAGTTGATGACTCTGTTGTGAATGAAGAAAAAAAGCAGCCTGCATATGCTGGATTAAGAAATATCCGATTTGGTTTTTTCTCTAAGAATGGTTTTCAGCTTAAAGATTATCAAGGATTGAAATTGATTAGTTTGGATCAATTGTATCAATAATCTCGTCCCTTATTTGTTTCCTTAAATGTTTTAAACACTTCTCTATTTTATTCTAGAAATAAGTTATAATCATTCAAAAGAAGTTAATCATATGGGTGAATTGCATCGAGTCGATGAAAAAAAGTGGAAGCGAAAAAAGAATATCTGATTTTTTTGCCTCGTTAGAAGAGCCAAGATTTACGGTTGTTTCACCTTTGGATGTCACAAAGATTTATAAATATTGTGAAATTAACGGAATTTCTTTCTACTATTCTTTATGTTACTTAGCAGTCAAAGCCCTTAATTCTATTGAGGAGTTTCATTATAAGATTCAGACCAATGGTGTTTTCACGGTTGATGAATTAGTTCCTTCTTTCACTGATTTAAGAAAAGGGACCACTGATTTCTATATTTGTATTCTTCCTATCAAGAAGAATGAGACCATGCTTCAGTATGCTAAACGTGCTAAAGACTATTCTCAGTCCAGTACGGAATTCATGAACAACGCAGAGAATTCTTTGATTCAGGAAATGGTCTATATCTCTTGTTTGCCTTGGATTGATTTCTCTTCAGTGGTGGAAGCTAAGAAGACGGATCGGAATGACTCCATTGTTCATCTTACTTGGGGCAAATATGTTGAGGAAAACGGTAAGCTGATCCTACACTGTGAGATTCAGGTCAATCACCGTTTAGTCGATGGACTGCATGTCGGACTCTTCTTCAATCGCTTCTAGGAAGAAATCGATAAGATTGATTAATTGTTGTTGAATTTATACTGAAAAAGACTGCTAACCTTCCTAGCAGTCGTTTTCATTTTACTTATTTAATCTTCAGTCCTAGATTGTAGATATCTTTCTTATGGAGACCAGTAGACTCAGCAATTTCTTTGGACAAGGAATTAAGTTGCTTACCAGACTTTAGACCGATTTTTAACAA
>JBAXZY010000021.1:0-19062 GCA_041670045.1 Bacilli bacterium
ATCAAAGATTCTCTTAGGGCTTCCGATTCATAAAAGTTTACTTTACAGCCTAAAGTTATGATTTTAAAAGTCGGACTCATTTACTAATACGCTTCTTTTGAAAAGAATCGGCGAGATTTGTGATATCTTTCAATTCCGAAAATAAAGCTTTTGAAATTAGACCTAGACTTAATAGATGAGCTAAGAATCCATCCCGGTTATTGCTATAGTAGTCAGTCATTAAAAGATCAAGACGTTCAAAGAGGTTATCCCCATCAAACATCTTCAGTTTCTCATCCACTAAAGGAATCTCCTGCTCTAATCCGCCTTTGTCATCAATGACAAAAAGGGTTTTGAATTCCGGATGATAGAAGGCATTGGAATCCTCATCATGGGCTTTCAGTCTGACAAGCCGAGTGAAGCTAGAAGAAAAAAGAGAATTTCCATAAGTTTCAAAAGGATCAACTAACGAAGCCTGATTATCTCTTAGCAAGGCATTATAAGGGAAATCCAGCATTTCAGCAGGACTGTTTTCATATTTTTCATTAATGGCAGGGCTATAAGTAGGTATATAAATCTTCTGACCATTGTAATCCAGGTAAGGCATCTCATGGTGCATACCCTTTTTAATAAATGGATAATCCAACTGTTCCTTATTGAAAGAGAGAATATCTTTATCCATCCGGTCTTTGTTGACTAAGCCTTTAAGAACAATATCACTTCTGATGATGCCAAACAAAGAAGAGTTATCATTAAAGTCCGATAACTTCATATTGAAGTATCGGGCATTGGTGTCATAAAAGATCTGCTCTTCAGAGTTGGCACTGTTCTTAGGGTTAGCCCAAAGCAAATACGCAAACATCGAGTTTTTCATAATTCTTATTTTACACTAAACGAAGGTATAATGAATATGGTATTACTTTTAAACCCACTTTTTTAAAGGAGAAGAACAAATGAAACTGATAAAAAGACTTCTGATTACGGTATTATCAATGATAACTATCTCTTCCTGTTCCTCTGAAAAAAGTATTACTTTTGGTGGCTATAAATTCAATTCCACCTTGACCAGCAGTACTTATGCCTTGGTCTCTAAAGGGAAACTAAGTTTCAGTTTCTCTACCCGCTCTTTAAACGATTCCATTACGACTGAGCAAGTGTTGTTAGGTGGCTCCTTAACCAAATGCACTGTCGAAGAAGCAAACGTAGTTTCAACCACGAAAGTCAAAGTATCTATCTCTGGTTTACCCAACATGAGTTTAGAAAACACCCTTGGTTATATTGGAATCCTTCCTTCTTCCTTTAGCGACAATGGCTTAGGTGAACTCATTGAGCTTACTATAGTCGATTCATTATTCTATGTAGCTGCTCTCTCCAGCAAAGAAATAACCACCAGATATGAATACAGTATCGGTATTGGGTTATTAAATGGTGCTGTTTTTAATGACGATAATATTTCAAACGATGATTTCTCCTTCTCCTCAATTGATGAAGAAAAACAACCCAGCAGCAATTTAGTCTTTGAATCCTTCCATCTAGCTGACAATGTCTGCTATATCACCTTCACTAGTCCGCTTCTTGATCTTTCATCCTATTCCGTAAACCTGACTTCCAATACTAACGATTTCCAGTATTCAGGCAGTCTAGCCTTTACGGATTAAAATAAATCCGGTACTAATCAAAATAAGGAAAAATCGAAACAAAAAAAGCACCCTTTATCAGGGTGCTTTCTTTTGAACCTAGATGGAGCAAGCGACGGGAATCGGACCCGCATATCAACCTTGGCAAGGTCGTGTTCTACCACTGAACTACGCCTGCAACTAAATGGCGGATCTAGAGGGATTCGAACCCTCGGTCTTCTCCGTGACAGGGAGACGTGATAAACCGCTACACTATAGATCCAACACGTTTTTAGCGCTTGAATATTATCGCAATAACGGGAATTAAAATCAAGTCTTTTTTTTCTATAGTTGCAAAGAGTTGCATTTTCTTACTTCCAAGAACTGAAAAATGATTTAAAAACCTATAAATTGAGCGAATAAAGCGGTTTTGTCTATCCAAATAGAAATATTTGTTTTATAGTATTAAATATTGTTCTAGATAAAGAGGTAATAGTTCTATGGAAAAACTGATACTCTCCGAAGATGAAATCGTCCGAATCTGTGATCGCTTAGGAAAAGAAATCGATACTAAGCTCAAAGCTGATGACAATGGCATTCCGATTATGGTCGGCGTCATGAACGGTGCTTTGCCTTTCATGTATGAATTAGTGAGACATATCACCACGCCTTGCCAGCTTGATACGATTAAGGTTTCTTCTTATGAAGGAACTGAAACCACTGGAGAAGTTAAAGTCTCCAAGGAACCGGATCACAATCTTGAAGGCAAGGATGTTGTCTTGGTTGAAGATATCATTGATACCGGTGTTACCATGCATTTCTTAAGAGAGTTCGTCATGAAGAAGTATAAGCCTAAGAACTTATATGTCTGCATCCTGATCAAACGTAACAACCTGAAGATGAAGTATGATGAAAATGCTGAGTTCACTGGCTTGACTACTGATGAACAGAGATATATTGTTGGATTCGGATTCGATTACTACGGACTCTTCCGCAATGCTCCCTATGTCTTCGTTCCTTCCATTAAGGATATTAAGGAATGGGGCGCTCTCTTAGAAGATGATAAAGCTAGGACTGAAGCCTACAATAAGGTAAAGAAGTAAAAACTAAGCCGGCTAGTTAAAAAGCCGGCTTTTTAAATGCGTTTTGCTTTTCCTTATGCCTTTTAGGTCTATAATTAAGGAACCAAAGGTACAATTATGAAAACACATCAAAACCAATATTTGAAACACCCTGACCATCTCTTCTCCTACTGGTCCTATCAGCCGGGAATCTTTGTAGTGATTGCCATAACCGGAATTCTCTACAACTTCGGTATGCTGGCTTCACCCTATTTTGAAGGTAGACTGATTGATGGCATTGAAGGAAATGAAACCACCAGTCAGATATGGGCATTGCTCGGAATCTTTATCCTGACTATTGTCATAGTCCAGATAGCCCGAATCCTCAAAAGATATTTTGTCCGAAGATTTGCCAATAATGCCACCTATACCATGAGGCTGAACATCTATAACAATATCCTCAATCTTTCCAGCCAGGAATTAGCCAATGCCGATATAGGAAACCTGTTAGCCAGGGATATCTCCGATGTCAAGAATGCTGTGGAAGGAATGAGAAAACTGACAACGGAAATTTTTGATACCGTTTTTCTTTTTGCCTTCTATGCCATCTATCTTGTTTTATTTGATTATCAGATGACTTTGTATGCCTTCATCCCGGTAATTGCCGCTATCGTGGTAGCTTTCTCCATGAGGACGATGATTTACAAAGCCAAGAGTGCTAGCCGGAAACTGAATTCGGAGATGACTTCTAAGACTTATGATCTTTTTGAAAACGCCATGACTTATAGGACCTTTGGAAGAGATGATGATAATCTGAAGGACTATGATAAAACCTTAAATGAATACGAAAAAAAGAATTTCAAAGCTACCGTCTTAACTGATACCATGATACCTATTGCCTATGTTATTGCTCTCCTAGGATTGATTCCGGTTGTTTATTTAGGAGTCCAGCATGTCAGCAATTCTGATCCTTTATTTGCCCCTATTCCCAATATCATGAATTCGACTTGGACAATTGGTCAGTTTTCAACTTATTTAAGTACCTTTGTTCTTATGTCCACTAAAGCCAGTCATACAGCTAAATTGTTTGGATCCATTGAATCAGGGTTGGCATCATGGAAAAGAATTAAGCCACAGATTAAGCCTTACAAAGAATATAGCAACCCGGTTGAAATTAACAATGATAATAAATTAATTGCTTCCAATCTTTGCGTTAGAATAGATAACAAATGTCTTTTCCATGCTTTGTCTTTTGAAGCCAAGAAAGGTGAAGTCATTGGAATCACAGGACCTATTGCCTCGGGAAAGAGTGCCTTAGGAAAGGTTTTCCTGCAGCTGCTTCCTTATAACGGGTCTCTAAAACTGTTTGGCAAAGAAGTTTCTTCTTATCTGCCAAATGAAATATCAGGTACAGTCTCCTATATGGGACATCAGACTAGCCTTCTGACGGAAAGCCTAGAAGACAATATCGCTTTAGGGGAAGATAAACCGGTTTTGCCTTATCTTAAAGAAGTGGCCTTTACAGCCGACTTAAACGATATGCCCCTCAAGGAACAGACAATGGTGGGAAACGAAGGAGTCAAATTATCTGGCGGCCAGCAGGAAAGAATCGCCTTAGCTAGAACCATATACCATAAGAAAGGCTTAGTGATTCTTGATGATCCCTTTGCTTCAGTCGACGCAGCAACCGAAAGAGAAATCATTAAAAACATCAAAAATGAATTCCAAGATTCCGTAGTCCTTCTTATTTCCCATCGTCTTACTTCTTTCAAAACCTTAGATAAAATCATTGCTTTGAATGGTGATTCCACCATCAATATTGGGACACACGATGAATTAATTAAGTCGTGCCCTGTATATCGAAACCTGTATCAATTGCAAGAAACTTCTGGGGAGGTAAAATCAAATGAACGACTTTAAAACCAAAGATTTTATTCTTCACTTCTCTAAGAAACATCTTATTCTGGTTATTCTGTTAGCTTTCATGATTATCGGAGCCTCCGTTTCTTCTTTGCTGCCTTCCTATGCTTTAAAGTATTTGATTGATGGCGTCATCAATCCTTTACTTGCCTCACAGGCTCAAATCAATCAGAAGGAGATTCTATTAGCAACCGGAGCCTATTTTGGTTCCTACTTATTAGTCGGCTTTTTCACCATCTTTGAAAACTATATGATTGATTTATACGGCCAGAAAATGATTCATGAGTTACGTTATGCCATGATTGAAAAATCCCATCGCATCCAAAGCAGTTATTTTACGAGAAACGGTACGGGGACAATGACTAGCCGTGTCACTGATGATGTCAACAGTATTGAAATGCTCTTTGCCGA
The DNA here is from genome assembly GCA_041670045.1 of Bacilli bacterium. Lineage (GTDB taxonomy): Bacteria > Bacillota_I > Bacilli_A > RFN20 > CAG-288 > Enterosoma. The sequence goes on from JBAXZY010000021.1 coordinate 4,988, forward strand.
AGGCTTGGTTTCCTTATTAGTCAATTTCTTTAAGATCATCGGCATCCTGATCTCGGTTTTTGTCTTTAGCTGGATTCTTGGCTTGATCCTTCTATTATTGATTCCGATTGTCTTCTTTGTCACCCAGTCTTTTAGAAAGAAGATGTTAAAGAATCAGCTAAGTAACCGTAAATTAGTCAACCAAGAAACCAATAATCTCTCGGAGACGATAGATTCTTCCTTAGTAATTAAGAATCTATCCAAGGAAGGATACCGCCAAAATCAGTTCACCGGTTTACTTAATAAGGATTACCAGGTGATGGATAAAACCGCTTGGCTGGATTCTTTGTATTCCCCTATCATAGAAATGCTGAAAGCCATCACTATTTCCGCTGTCACCTTGTTAGTTGCTTACTCTATTAATTCTACTGATAGTCTTATGGGCTTATCCATTGGTACTTTTGCTGCTGCTATGTCCTTAATATCCTCTGTCTTTTCCCCAATTGAAAGTATCGGGCAGGAACTTCAGACCATGCAGGAAGGAACCTCTGGCATTAAAAGAGTCGAAAAATTCATGAATGAACCCGAAATCTGCAAAAAGAACCCCGCATTCACTTCTCAAGTGGTTTCAAAGTCGGTGGACTATAAGCCTTTACTGCAGTTTAAGAATCTTTCATTCCATTATGATGATGGCACCGAACTTATCTATAACGGGATGAATCTTACAATCAATAAACTTGATAAGGTTACTTTAGTCGGACGGACAGGTGTCGGGAAAACCACCCTTTTCCGTTTAGTGATGGGAATACTAGAACCGACATCCGGTGAAATTGATCTGAACGGGTACAATGTTTCCCTGATTCCGGATCCTGAAAAAAGAGCCTTGTTCGGTTATGTCCAGCAGGATTTCAAATTCATTCCTGGCACTATTGAAGATCAGATTACCTTAAAAGATCCTACAATCTCTTTAACACAGGTCAGGAAAGCCATGCAAGATGCCTTCTTGGATGATTATGTCATGAGCCATATCGAAGGCGGTTATGAGGCTAAATTCAATGAAGAGGACTTCTCCCGCGGTCAGCTGCAGTTACTGAATCTGGCTCGGGCCATGGTCTTGAATCCTCAGTTATTGCTATTGGATGAAATCTCCGCTAATTTAGACAGCAAAACTGAAAAGCAAGTCATTGATGCCTTAGCTAAAGCCACTAGTGAAAGAACCGTCATATCTATCTCCCACCGGTTATCCGATCAATTAGGATTTACTAAAGTAATCGAAGTCCGGGACGGAAAAGCTTATTAACTAAAAAACGGAGGCTTAGACCTCCGCTTTTTTAGTTAGCCTTCCAAATCCTTAAAGAGCTTCATCGCTTCACTGATGGTATCATCCATGTCGAAGTATTTGTATTGACCAAGTCTTCCGCAGAAGAAGACTTCTTTTTCATTCTTGGATAATTCAAGGTACTTAGCATACAAAGAAGCATTCTCGGGGTTATTTACCGGATAGAAGGGATCATCGCCGGGCTTGAATTCTTTAGGGTATTCCCTAGTGATATAGGTGACCGGAGATTCCCGGAAATTGAACCATTTGTGTTCAATGACACGAGTATATGGGACTTCTCTTTCCGTGTAGTTGATGACCGCGTTTCCTTGATAGTTATCAACTTCCTTACGATCAGTCTCGAAACGCAAAGTCCGGTAAGCTAAAGGACCGAAGCAATAGGCGTAATAACGATCGATTTCACCGGTGTAGATGATTCGCTTGGCTTGAGCCTTAAGTTCATCCTTGTTGCTTAAGTAATCAGTATTCAGTTTTACTTCGATACCATCTAGCATTTTATCGATGATGCTGGAATAGCCATCAACCGGTATGCCCTGATAACGGTCATTGAAGTAGTTGTTGTTATAAGTGAAGCGGAGAGGAAGACGCTTGATGATGCTGCTAGGAAGATCCTTGCAGTCTCTTCCCCACTGCTTCTCCGTGTAGCCCTTGATTAAAGTATTGAAAACATCGCTGCCGACTAAGCTTAAAGCCTGTTCCTCTAAGTTCGTTACCTGAGTGATATTGCAGGCTTGGACCTGTTCAGCAATCTTTGCCTTAGCCTCTTCCGGAGTAATGACACCCCAAAGAGCATTGAAAGTATTCATATTGAAGGGCATATGATAAAGCTTTCCCTTATAGAAAGCTAATGGGGCGTTAACAAAGTTATTCATTTCACCGAAAGAAGAAAAATAATCCCAGACTTCTTTATCCGAAGTATGGAAGATATGCGGTCCGTAAATATGAATATCGATGTTATCTCTTCTTTCAGTAAGCAAAGCACCGGCAGTGACTGGTTTCTTATCGATGACTAAGACCTTCAGACCTCTCTTTTTACAAAGGTTTGCAAAGGTGGCTCCAAAAAGACCGGCTCCGACAATTAAATAATCGTACATAGCTTCTCCTTTTCAATTCAAACGTAACTAGGTGATATTCTATACTAAAAGAGGGCCAAAAGAAACTTAGGAGTGCCGATTTTAATCCTGACTTGAGCAAATGAAACAGCTTACCAAAAGTATACTTTCTGAGAATCCTAACAGCTGCCAATCCAAATAAGACAAAGAAAGCAAAAATTTGAGTTTCTTAAAATAGGTGCCTTATTTAAAGAAATTGCTTAAAAAGAAAATAAAAACTAAAAAAAGGTCTTTGTTTTAAGACACTTTAAAAACTTTAGCATAGAAAAGAGAATCCATTAATAATCAAATTTTTATTGTTTAATATTGTACCTTATTTCTTTTGAGAAAGGAATAGTCAAAGAAAAGTAGGAAATAGAAGCCTTTTCCTTTTAGCTTCACATTCTTTATAATATTTTCTTGGGAAGAAAAAATGGAATACGATGTAATCATTGTCGGCTCTGGACCTACGGGTTATATGTGCGCCTATAAACTAAAAGAAGCTAATCCTGAATTAGCTGTTTTAGTGATTGATCGAGGCAAAGATATCACTAGCCGTACCTGTCCAGTACTTACGCATAAGCTTTTAGTCTGTCCTAAGACTACGAAAGGACAAGGCTGCATACCTTCCTGCAATATGACGACTGGCTTTGGCGGAGCCGGAGCCTTCTCGGACGGCAAATTCAACATCACCAGTCAGTTTGGTGGGTGGCTAAGCGATTATATTGACGAAGACAAATTACTGAGCCTGATTGATTACTGTGATCAGGTTAACCTGAAATTCGGTGCCACAAAGGTTCTTACTGATCCTTATACGGAAGAAGTAAGGAAAATCGAACAACGGGCAATAGGTGTAGGCTTGATGCTTCTAAGAGCTAAGGTCAGACACTTAGGAACCGAAGAGAATCTCAAGATTCTGACTAGAATCAAAAAGCATCTGGATGAAATAGGCGTCAAATTCCTGTTTGAAAAAGCCGTTACCGACATCCTTGTCAAAGACGGCCAAGTGACTGGAGTCAAGCTCGAAAACGGAGACGAATACACCGCTAAGAATGTTGTTCTAGGTTTAGGAAGAGAAGGTTCTACCTGCCTTGAAAAGATTCTTCATAGCCATGGCGTTCGCTTTATGAATAACCAGGTCGATATTGGTGTCCGAGTAGAGACGAGCAACATTGTCATGCAGGACATCAATAAATATCTCTATGAAGGCAAGTTTGTCTTCAATACTGCCCAAGGTACCATGGTCAGGACTTTCTGCTCCAATCCTTCCGGACATGTGGTCATTGAAAACGATGACGGCGTCATCTTAGCTAACGGTCACTCCTATAATGATCCAAAACTAGGTTCCCCTAATACTAACTTTGCTCTTTTAGTATCACATAAGTTCTCCGAACCTTTCTCTGATCCTAATCAGTTTGCCAAGGATGTGGCAAGTCTTGCCAATCGTCTGGCCTGCGGGTCGGTCATTGTTCAGAAATACGGAGATCTTAAACGCGGAAGGAGAAGTACACCTAAACGTATTGCTCAGGGATTCATCCGTCCTACCCTTAAAGAAGCCGTCCCTGGTGATTTAGGTCTCTGCCTGCCGTATAAGACCTTAAAATCAATCATTGATATGATTGAAGCTCTCAATTATGTGACTCCCGGCATTGCTACTGAACATACTCTGCTTTACGGAGTTGAGGCTAAATTCTATTCCGCCCGTCCAGATACGGATAAAAATCTGGAAGTGAATGGTATTAAGAATCTCTACTGTGGTGGAGATGGGGCTGGTATTACAAGAGGCTTAGCTCAAGCCGGTGCTAGTGGTGTTCTAATTGCGGAAAATATCTTGAAAGAGGCACAATAATGAAACAGTTCAATACGGTCGCAGTCGAAGGCAGTCAGTTCGGTGATGAAGGAAAAGGCAAGATTACTGATTATTTAGCCAGTCATGCCGATGTCGTTTGCCGTTATCAGGGTGGCAACAATGCCGGTCACTCCGTTGAAATCAACGGCGTCAAGCATGCTCTCCGTTCCTTACCTTCCGGCATCTATAATTCCAATGTCACCAACGTCATCGCTAACGGTGTTGTCGTTAATCCTTTTGCCTTACTTGATGAATTAGACGAGAATATCAACTCAGGATTAAAGACTTACCATCTTTTGATTTCCAATCGAGCTCACTTAATCATGCCTTACCATATTGACTTGGATGGTGCCTACGAAGAAGCCTTAGGCTCTAACAAGATCGGTACCACTAAAAGAGGTATCGGCCCTTGCTATGCTGATAAGGCTAAACGTATCGGAATCCGTGCCGGTGACTTACTTGATAAGGACTATCTCTATAAGCGTCTAGAAGGCGCTCTAGCTGTTGACAACAAAGAATTGGTAGCTTTTGGAAAGAAGCCTTACGAGATTCAGCCTCTGTATGAAAAGCTTTTAAAGGCCAGTGAAAGACTTATTCCCTTTATTACCGATACCTCGGTCTATCTCAACGATATGATCGATGCAGGCAAGAAAGTCGTCTTCGAAGGTGCCCAAGGCTCCTTGCTAGATCTTGATCATGGCACTTATCCTTTTGTCACTTCCTCTAGCCCGACTTCTATCTCCATTCCTCTGAATGCCGGTATTGCTCCGATGAAGATTCATAAAGTCTTAGCCATCATGAAGGCCTATATGACAAGAGTCGGCAGTGGTCCTATGCCGACTGAGCAGGTTAACGACTGGGGCAACGCCATCCGTGAAAAAGGCCATGAATACGGTGTCGTCACTCATCGTCCTAGAAGAGTCGGCTATTTGGATTTAGTATTGCTCGGCTACACCATGAGAATCACCGGTGTGACTGACATTGCCTGCATGCTCTTTGATGTTCTGATGGATGTCAAGGATCTGAAGGTCTGTGTTGCCTATAACCTTGATGGAAAAGAAATCCATTATGTGCCTTCCAGTGAACCTGAATATGCTCGCTGCACTCCGGTTTATAAGGATTTCAAGACCATTCCTCACTTTGACACTAAGAAGATTCATTGCTTCGAAGATCTTCCTAAGGAAGCCAAGGATTACCTAGGCTTTGTCTCGACTTATCTCAATGCTCCTATCTCGATCCTTTCTTTAGGGCCGGATCGTAGTGAGACTGTTAACTTCAAAGAAATCTTCTAAACAGAAGATATGAAAAAGGGCAGCCTAGCTGGCTGCCTTTTTTTGTTGACTGATTGAATAACTAGAGGATGCCTTTAGCGGAAAGAACCTTTCTCAGTTCATCCGACTTAGCATAATCTTTGTTGACCCGGGCTTCTTCGTAAGCCTGGAGATTGACTCGATCTTCATCAGTGAGAGGATCAAATACAAATTTTAAACCTAAGATGTCACTGATATAAGTGAAAGTCTTCACTAAATCAGCTTCTCTTTCTAAGTCAGCATCTTTCTTCATCGAGAGGGTGTTGATTTCCTTTAGCTCTCTATCTAAGACCGTCATGGCATTTGCCACATTCAAGTCATCGGCTAAGGCTAGAAGGAATTCCTCTTTGTCGGAAGTAATGATCTGACCTTCTTTGATATTCTTCAACTGCAGCTGGTAAGTAGCTTTACGGACGCTGGAAAGATAACGGTTGGCCACTTTGTCAAAGGAATCAAGAGCCTCTTCCGTATAGTTGATGGGGGCTCGGTAGTTGGTTGATAAGAAGAAAAGACGGACGGCATTGCCGGAATGTCTTTGCAAGACATCCTTGGCTAAGATGGAATTACCTAAAGACTTGGACATTTTGACACCATTAGTCAAAAGGAAGCCGACATGCATCCAGTAATTGGCAAGCCGGGTATGGTTATGAGCCTCACTCTGGGCGATTTCATTTTCATGGTGTGGGAACTTCAAATCGAATCCGCCGCCATGGATATCAATCAAAGGCTTCTTGAAGACGGAATTGACCATTACGACACATTCCGTGTGCCAGCCCGGTCTTCCTTTTCCAATCGGAGTATCGAATTTGATGCCTTCATCGTCAGTCATCTTCCATAAGGCGAAATCAAGAGGCGATTCCTTCTTGGTGTTGACATCGATTCTAGCACCGGAGACTAAGTCAGCAATGTTCTGTTTGCTTAACTGACCGTAAGTGGGGTCGGAATTGACTCGGAAATAGACATCATCTCCAGCCTGATAAGCCGTATGATTGTCTTCCAAGTCCTTGATGAAGGAAGCCATCTTATTGATGTATTCACTGGCTTTAGGGTGATCATATAAAGGGAGGATATTCAGTTTGCCTAAGCAGTCTTCGTAAGCTTTGATATAGAATTCGCTTAATTCCTTCTCAGTCTCATGTTTGTCAAGGGCGGCTTTGATGATCTTGTCGTCAATATCCGTATAATTGGAAACGCATTTCACTTGATAGCCAATGGCATTCAAAAAGCGGGTCAGTAAATCAAAGGTTACTGTGGGACGGAAGTTACCTAGATGGACGTAGTTATAGACTGTCGGACCGCAATAGTAGATATCCACTTCGGGGGGATTTAAAGGGATGAAATCCCTGACTTTGCCTTCATATGTATCATATAGACGTACTTTGATTGGTTCCATAAGTTACTCCTTGATTAGTTTAGCGTCGTTTTCCATATTCTGTAACCGATAAAGATTATAGTAGGTTCCGTGCTGTTTTAGCAATTCCTGATGGGTTCCGCTTTCAATGATACTGCCATGGGAGACTACGAAAATGACATTGGCATTCTTGATGGTGCTTAAACGGTGAGCGACAATGACCATGGTTCCAATGGACCGCATTCTTTCTAGGGATTTCTGGATGATGTTTTCAGTCTCGGTATCAATGTTAGCCGTAGCTTCATCTAAAAGGACTAAGGATGGCTTATAGACTAAGGTTCTGGCAAAGGAAATCAGCTGCCTCTGACCAGCGGAGAAATTCTCGCCTCGTTCAGTGACTTTTTCCTGATAGCTCTTAGGAAGGCGGGTAATGAAAGTATCGGCTCCGACTTCTTTAGCACCATCTTCGATTTCCTTCGAAGTGAGCTTCTCATCACCAAGGGAGATATTCTCTTCAATGGTACCGCTGAAAAGGAAGACATCCTGAAGCATGACACCGACATTCCGTCTAAGACAGGTGAGCGAATAATCCCGGATATCAATATCATCAATCAGGACCTGACCGGCATTGACTTCATAGGTTCTCGAAATCAAGGAAATGATCGTTGATTTGCCAGCGCCGGTGGCTCCGACAAAGGCGGCCGTTTCTCCTGGCTTGATGATGAAAGAGACATCTTTAAGGACGTAGTTGTCTTTTTCATAGGCAAAGGAGACGTTTCTGAATTCAATCTTTCCTTTAAAGGCGGGAACATTCACGGAATCTTCCCCGGAGGTGATTTCCGGTTTCATGTCCATGATAGCCTGCGTTCTTTCACCAGAAGAGATAATAGACTGAAGGTTATTCAATAACTGGGTGATAGTCTGAATCGGAGAGAAGAACTGGGTGGAATAGGAATACAGCATATTCAGGTCACCGACTAACATAACGCCTAAGGCTACTTTTGGAACGGCGAAAGCCAGAATGATGATAATGCAGACCATCTGGAGCAGATACATCATCGGGTAGAAGATGGCAAAAAGATCCTGACTCTTCAGGAAGGAATGATAAATCCTATCATTGCAGACCTCGAATTCCTGATTCTTCTTTTCTTCCCGGTTATAGGTCTTGGTGACTTTAACGCCTTGGAATGATTCACTCAGGAAGGAATTCATTTTGGAAATGGATTTCTTTTCCATTCGGTAATACTTCTTGGCTTTCTTTCTGAAGAAATAGGAGAGCAGGAAGACGACTGGCAAGAAACTTAAGAAGATGAAGCCATACAGTCCTTCCATTACGAAAGTCGTGACGAGGATGATCAGCAACGTCAGGATGGCTCGTAAAAGCTGTGGCAAGACATCGGAGAAGAAGGATGAAAGATTCTGGGTATCATTAGTGATACGGGTGACATAAGAACCAATAGGCAAGTCTCTTAATTGGCTTAAAGAAAGGGAATAGACATGCTTGAACATATCATTTCGGAAATCCCGGATGATATAAGAACCGATTTTCTTCAGTCCCATATTGACTAGGTAGGCTCCTAAGGAGGCTACAATCATCATGGAGGCATCAATGCTCATTAAGAGAATGACGGAATTCAATACCTCGCTTTGCGTCATTAAGCCATCCGAGAACTGCTGGAGGTTGTTTAATAGTCTGCTAACGACAACTGGCTCCACCGTAAAAAGAGTATCTACCACTATATCCAGCAAAAGAATGAAGATGAAATGCTTTAAGTAGGGCTTGATATAAGGTAGAAAGCCTTTCAAAAGCTTGGTATCCTTCAAAGAATATTGCTTGGTTTCCAGTTCTTCTTCAAATTCAGTCATATTATTGGACCTCCTTTTCAAGCTCTTGGAGCTTGACTAAGGTCTGATACAAAGGGCAAGTTATCAAAAGCGAATCATGGTTGCCAGAGGCAATCAGCTTGCCATCATCCAAAACTAAGATTAAATCACTGTTTTCAATAGCTGAGATTCGATGGGCAATGATGAAAGTCGTGAGATTGCTCCGATAGGAATGGATGTTAGCTAAGATCTTCTTCTCCGTATCAGCATCGACAGCGGACAGGGAATCATCCAGTATTAGGACATCCGGCTTCTTGTAGATGGCTCGAGCTATCGAAATTCTTTGCCTCTGACCACCAGACAAGGTGGCACCCTTCTCCCCGACTTCGGTATCATACTTGTCCGGGAAGGCTTCAATATCATCATCAATGGAGGCAAAGCCTGCCGCCAATTTGACTTGATTCAGATCGACCTGACCCGGATTCTTTTCACTGAAGGCAATGGAGTCTTTGATCTTGCCGCTGAAAAGGAAGGCATCCTGTGAGACAAGACCGATATGCTCCCTTAAATCACTTTTCTTCCACGAATTGATGTCATCGCCATCAATGAAGAGCATACCCTTAGGTAAGTTATAGAGTTTTGGCAAAAGAGAGACAAAAGTGGATTTTCCGCAGCCCGTTCTTCCGATGATTCCAACTGTCATTCCGGCTTTGATGTCGATGGAGACATTCTTCAAGGCGGGAGTGGCACCGTCAGGATAGGTGAAATAGAGGTTCCGGAAAGAGAAATCACCTTTGATGTGATCGTGATTCAAAACGATTGAGGAATCAATGACATCGGCTTTAGCATCTAAGATTTCGGCAATTCGCTTATAGGACCCCCGTCCTCTGGAAATCAAATCAATCAGCATACCACCGGCAATCATTGGCCAAATCAGGGAATCATAGTAACCGGTAAAGGTGATTAAGACACCGACACTGGTGATATTATTTCCCCAAGTGGGGTCAGCCGTGACTAAGGAATAAGAGGCAAGGATCACCATGATGGTGACGAAAGCCGTCAAAAAGAGGTTGATTCCGGTATCAATCCAAGTTGAGAAACGGAGGTATTTAACCGTCTTTCCGCGGTTATCCTCACTTCGTACTTGGAAGCCTTTGATCCGGCTTTGTTCCTTCAAAAAGGATTTGATGACGGAGAATCCCTGGAGATTCTCTTCGGTATAATCCGAAAGATCCTCGAAGGAATCACTGGATTTTATATAGCGCTTGCTTTCCCCGTTGCCGACTAAACTGCCAAAGACGATGAAAAGAAGCATCGGTGCCGCACAGCAGAGGGTGATCTGCCAGCTAATCTGTAGCATCAGGGTAAAGGCCAAGATTCCCAAAACCATGACATCCGTCATGAAAATCAAGCCATCTGTGTAGACCTGCTTGATAGTCTGCAAGTCATTGGTGAAGAAACTTAAAAGGCCGCCGACCTTCTTGTCTTTGTAATAGGTCAAAGACAGGGTCTGAATGTGAGCGTACATTTCTTTGCGAAGATCTCTTTCAATATTGGCGCCTATCTGAGCGGAGAAGAATCTCCAGCCCATTCTTCCGGCGACAATGACGACGGCAATGACGGCAATGGCGATAAGAATCTTCGAGAAATTGTTGCTGAGATAAGGCATGGTGGTATTGCCGGATTTGATATCGTTGTCGATTCCGGTGATCATCTTGCCTAAAATCTGCGGAATTAAAAGCTGGGCCACATCGACTAGGGCGTCAAAGAGGATGACTGCTAAAAATAAATACCAATACTTTAAATAAAAGCGGTTGAGGTGTTTTCCAAATAACATGAGAAGCTTCTTTCTTTTAGGCTTTTCGGATTATTTCGCTTACTTCGCCCTCTAAATCATAGACTAAGGCATTAACAATCTTGGCTTTAACTAAATCACCGGGATTGAGCGGATTCTTGGAATAGAGACGTAACTTACCGTCAATATCGTCAGGGGCATAGATGTTGCAGATGCAGTCATAAGTAAAGTCAGTGGGATTATAGCCCGTGATCAGGCATTTGTATTCTTTGCCGATACGTTCTTTGTTGAGCTCGTAGGAAATCTTCTTCTGTTCCTTCATGACGGCGTTGTAGCGTTTCTTTTTAATGGCTGAGGGAACCTGGTCCGTGAATTTATAGGAAGCCGTTCCTTCTTCCGGGCAATACATGAAACAGCCAAGATGATCAAACTTAACGACCTGAATCATCTTCAGAAGTTCTTCGAAGTCTTCATCAGTCTCACCGGGGAATCCCACCATGACTGTGGTTCTTATGATACTGTCAGGTACTTTCTTTCTAAAGGCGGAGATTAAATCGATGATGTCTTGTTTAGTTCCTCTTCTTCCCATTCTTTTCAAGACGTGATCACTGAAATGCTGGACAGGCAAATCAAAATAAGGGGTGATATTGTTGTTATGGCTATATAAGTCAATCAGTTCCGGAGTGACTTCATCAGGATAGAGATACATCAGCTTCACAAAATCAAAGCCAGGATGCTTGACTATTTCCTTGACTAAGTCAGTCAAAGAAGAATGGATGTCTCTGCCATACATCGAAGTGTCCTGAGAAATGACAGTCAAAGCTTTGACACCAGTATTCTCTAAGTCACCTAATTCGGTTTTCAAAGTATCTAAAGGAACGGATTTGAAACGGCCTCGGATATAAGGAATGGCACAGAAGGTGCAGAAGTTGTTGCAGCCATCCGAAATTCTTAAATAGGCTTCTCTCTTTGGCGAAATGAATAAGCGCTTAGTTGGATCAATCTGACCTTTAAGCTTTCGGTCCTTAATGAGTGTTTGGAACTTTTCGCCAAAAGAAGGATAATCCTCAAGCGGAATCCACAAAGCAACTTCTGGAATTTCTTTCTTTAGTTCCTGTAAATAACGGGTAGCTAAACAACCAGTTACGACTACTGGCTTCTTGTAGGAAACCATTTCCAGAATGGCATCGATTGATTCTTTCTTAGCTGATTCAATGAAGCCACAGGTGTTGACTAAGATGATATCGGCTAAAGCCGGGTCGGAGACCGTTTCAAAACCATTGGCTTTCAAATAAGCCAGGATTTCTTCCAAGTCGACTTGGTTTTTAGCACAACCTAAGGACACAATACCGATATTCATGATTCTTCACCTCCAAGGAAAACTTACCTATTTTAGATAAAAATAAACATTATAGCAAGGAAAGAGCGATTATAAGGGCTTTTCTTGGTAATTAGGGCAGACATAGCGGCCCTTGTTCTCGGTTTTTCCTTTGATGTCGATGGCTTTCTTAGGACAATGCTGCAGACAGCTGAAGCAATAGAGGCAATTTGTGCTGAAAACTGGCCGATTATTGACCATTGTGATGTTATTGGTCGGACATAATTGCTCACATAAAGTACAGCCAATGCAGGAAGAAGAGACCGTAAATTCTTTGCTTTTAGGCAAATGCTTTAAAAATTCCTTGTTTAGCAACGAAGACTTAATGAAACTGAAAGCGGTTTTATCCTCCTTCTGGATTTCCTGATGCTTAGCAATGGAAACAACTAAATTCTTCAAAACCGGTGTTGCCTTCTTCAAAACATAAGTGATTTCCTTACTTTCTAGCATTTTATCCGAAAGAATGTAATTATCCGGCATCAGGATTCCTTGGAATCCTTTGAAAGTCATGCCTTTTTCCTTAACGATTTTAGCTAAGTATTTATCGGCATTGCCAGAATTCAGACCCATAGTGGCTAGACAATAGACTTCACTTGAACCTAAAAGATTCGCTCTTTGAATCAGGTTCTCAATGATAAGCGGATAACGATAACAATAAATAGGAGCTACAAAAACAAAAGGCTTGACACTCGTGAAATCAAAACTGCGGTGATACTTCAGAATATTATTCAGTGAGACGACTTCATCATCCAAATGATCAGCTAAAAAACCAGCCACATATTTGCTATTGCCCGTTCCAGAAAAGAAGAGAATCATAAGTTATGCCTCTGTGTGATATTTTAGCATAATCGTGGTCCTATTTTTTCTTGTAAGCTGTTAATTTTAATAATTTTTGGAAAAGAAACCTAAAGAAGTTGCACCTCTAATATTAAGAAGGTTTGCTAATACCCTTATTTTCAATTTTCGGGTTAGCTTTTTTAAGACTTGAAGAAAAGGATTGATTTCTATCTAAAAGGACAAACACTAATCCGCTGACCATTAGCCCTAAGGCAATATAAAAAGTAAAGTAAGGCCGTTCACCTAAAATCAGAAAAGACAATCCACAGCCGATAAAGGGGCCAACGGCATAGAATGAGCTGGTTTTGGATGCACCTAAATATCTCTGAGCAATCACATAGAAGAAGACACTCAAGCCATATGAAACAAATCCTAATAGCAAAGCGTAACCGATATAAGCCCAATTTGAGCATCTTTGACCAATGATTAAGCCAATGACTAAGGAGCCTAAACCGGAGAAAAGACCTTTAAGGATGACAATCTGATAGGGACTTTTAGAAGATATGGCCCTAGTGCAGTTGTTTTCTAATCCCCAGCAGGTACTGGCTAGAAGGGCAAACAAAGAGAAAAAAGAGAAAGTGAATCCTTGACTGAAGTCCATAGAAAGAACAATGCTGGCCACGGTAATCAAGACTATTCCTACCCAGAGCTTTTTCCCTATCACTTCTTTGAATAATAAAAGAGCAATCAAAGAAGTGGCTACTATCTCAAAATTGCTCATCAGGGAGACATTCAAGGCATCCGCTTTACTGAGAGCCAGCAATAGAAAGATAGGGGCGGCAATATCTAGGACGATCATTCCTAAGACATATTTGAAATCACTCTTGGCAAGGCTGTTTTCCCTTTTTCCTTTTTTCGCAATCTTTTTGACTCCATAAACAAGACTCATTCCTATTCCGGCCCCTAAATACAAAAAACCGGCTAAAAGGGTTGACGGAACCTCTTTTAAAAGAAGCTTTGAAACCGGAATGCTCAAAGCATATAAGGCCGCTGCCAGTATCGCTAAAAAGATAGGAAGGCTTTTCTTCATAAAGACCTCACTTATTAAAAGGATTAGAATATAATAGTTAGTGAACAAGATGTTCATTAACTATTATATTGACCCTTAGTTTAAGGAGAAGAACACCAACCCTCTTTTCATTCATTATGAAACAAAAGGCGTTTGTTTGTTCAGGAGGCCATATGGACCGAAGACAAATTAAGACCAAGCAAGCCATCTATAAAGCTTTCAACAGTCTGCTTTTAAAGAAGGAGTATTCTCAGATAACCGTTCAGAACATCATCGATGAAGCCAATATCGGAAGAAGTACTTTCTATCTTCA
>JBAXZY010000022.1:0-18975 GCA_041670045.1 Bacilli bacterium
TAAAGTCAGCATAATAGCGCCTAAGACTAATTCCACAATGATGACATTCGTGTTTCTCTTCAAAGTCAATCCAATCAAACCATCAACACGAAGTAAAGCACCAGTAGTAATTAAGAACAAATCGATGAAGGCAGTGAAATTAAAGCCAACCACAAAGCAGAAGACACCTAAAGCAATCAAACCGGCAGCTGAAAGCCCCTCAACTGAGAAAGCAGTATGCCTCTGAATATAGGCAGTGACAATTGAGAATACGCCACAAAGGATCAATAGGATTCCTAAACAGTAGTTGACCATCGAATCTACTGATACTGAACAGCAGAAGAGAATACCAATTACTAAAAGAATAGTTGATTCAATAATCAGCATTCCTTTAGACGAAACCGTGATTTTTGTTGATTTTCCACTCATTTTATAATTACCTCGAGTAGAATAATATAACATCCTATCTAAAGAATTAAAGAACAAAATGAAAATAGTTTTAGCACCGGCTCCCTTCAAAGGAACCATGACCTCGAAGGAAGTAATTTCAGCGCTGAAAAGTTGTCTTATTTGCTTTGATAAAAAAGCAAAGCTTGTTTCTTTTCCTTTAGCAGATGGCGGGGACGGGACTCTTGAAAGTTATAAAACAATTGAAAAACATCATTTTAAAATAATCAGAATTGAAACCACCGGGCCTTTTCTTAATGAGAAAATCAAAGCTCAGTACTTACTGACTGACAGAAAGACAGCAATTATAGAAAGCTGTCAATTCTTTGGATTAGTCAAAGCCGGTAAAAGAGCGAATCCTTTTTTAACAACAACCTATGGTTTAGGTGAAGCCATTAAGGATGCTTTGAATACAGGAATCAGGAATTTTAAGATCGGATTAGGTGGCTCCTCTACTAATGATTTAGGATCAGGCATGTTACAGGCTCTAGGGATGAGATTCTTAGATAAAGAACAAAAGTCTTTTATTCCGACAGGCGGTACTTTAGATCAAATCACTTCAATAGATACCACTGACTTCGATTCTAGGATCAAAGAATCCAAATTCAGTATCTTAACTGATGTTACTAATCCTCTTTTAGGAACCAATGGTGCTACTTATGTCTTTGCTAAACAAAAAGGAGCCTGTCTTGAGGAATTACCTCTTTTAGAAAAGAAAACGAGGCACTTCAATGACTTGATCACCAAGGTAATAAAGAAAGATATCTCTTCCAAAATAGGCAGCGGAGCCTGTGGCGGATTAGGAGCCTGTTTTCTTGCGTTCACGCCCTGTGAATTAATTTCAGGAGCTAATGACATCATTTCCTCAAATGCCTTCCAGAAAGCCGTTAAAGGCGCTGATTTTATCATTACTGGTGAAGGACACATTGATAGTCAGACACTCAACGGAAAAGCTCCTTATCGTCTGATTCAGTTTGCCTTTTCAAAGAAGATACCCGTTCTGGCTATCGGTGGACAAATTGATGCGGATGTGATGCAGGAGCTTTCCAATAAAGGCAACATATCTTTCCTATCTTTGACTACTGGTTCTCCATTGCCAATAGAAGAATTGAAAAAGAAGGCTAAAGACAATCTGACTGCGGCTTTTTCTGACTATCTTTGCCATAAGAGGTTATATTAATTTTAAGGTTGATTTGCTAAACTAATATAATGCTTAAGGAGCCTTGGTATGGAATCCAATAATTATTCTAGTTATGTTTCTCCTCTTTCTACTCGCTATGCCAGTCCTGAGATGCAATATCTCTTTTCAGAAGAATATAAATTCAAGACCTTCAGAAGACTGTGGGTCTATTTAGCTGAAGCCGAAAAAGAATTAGGTCTTGATATCACTCAAGACCAGATTGATGAACTGAAGAAGAATCAGGATAACCTGAATCTGGATGTTGCTCATGAAAGAGAAAAGATTGTCAAACATGATGTCATGGCTCATATTTATGCTTATGGTTTGCAGTGCCCTAAGGCTAAAGGTATCATCCATTTAGGTGCTACTAGCTGTTATGTCGATGACAACACCGACATGATCATCATGAAGGAAGCCAGTAAATTAATACTTACTAAGATTGCTCAGGTCTTAGTGAACCTAAAGAAGTTTGCCCTTAAATACAAGGACTTGCCTTGCTTATCTTATACTCATCTTCAGCCAGCTCAGATGACAACCATCGGAAGAAGAGCCACATTATGGATGAATGAATTAGTTATCGATACTAAGAATATCCAATATCAGTTAGATAACTTACAGCCTTTAGGCTGTAAAGGAACAACCGGAACTCAGGCAAGCTTCATGGATCTCTTCAAAGGCAATGAAAAGAAAGTCAAGAAGCTGGATGAATTGATAGTAAAAAAGATGGGATTCAAATCACCAATCATGGTCTCCGGTCAAACCTATACTAGAAAAGAAGATTCATATCTGCTGAACTGCTTAGCCGGTGTTGCATCCTCAGCCTATAAGTTCTCTAATGACCTAAGAATCCTTCAATCCTTCAAAGAAATGGAAGAACCTTTTGAGAAGGATCAAGTCGGATCCTCTGCCATGCCTTATAAGCGTAATCCGATGCGGGCAGAGAGAATGTCCGGTTTATCAAGATACATCATCCTGAATTCCTTGAATAGTGATTTTACTGCCGGTACCCAGTTCTTAGAAAGAACCCTTGATGATTCCGCTAATAGAAGACTAACCATCTCAGAATGTTTCTTAGGCGTTGATGCCTTACTTAGTGTCTATATCAACATCACCGATGGCTTAGTAGTCAATAAGAAAATCATTGAGCAGAGAGTCAAAGAGAATCTACCTTTCATGGCAACCGAAAATATCATGATGGAAGCTGTCAAGAAAGGCAAAGATAGACAACAAATCCATGAATTGCTGAGAGAATATTCGCAGGCCAGTGGTGATGACATGAAGAACGGAAAACCGAATACTCTTCTTGATAAAATAAGTAATGATCCTCAATTCGGCCTGACCAAAGAAGAAATCGCTGCTATCATTGATCCTATCAAATTCACTGGCCGCAGTTCTTCTCAGACTAAGGAATTCATTAGTGCGGAAGTTGATCCCCTTATTCGAAAATACCATAAGAAAGAAATACAAGAGAAATTGAATGTATGAAGAGAAAGCAAATAACTTTAATTGTTGCCTTCTCACTTAGTGTAGTCTCCTTGATTGGATTGATTGCCTGTATTATCGGTATGTCATCTTCTCCTGTTGACCCCGATACTGGAGCAACAAAAGCTAGTTCCGCCTGGTCGGTTATCCTATCAATAGTTATCCCACTGCTTGTGATTTCATTAATAGCCGCCATCGTTCTTCTGATTATTTGCTCTTCTACTAAAAGGAAAGAAAAAGCTAAGCTTCCTATAATTGATTCAACAATCAGATTAGTAGCTCCTACACCTCTTAATGATTCCAAGGTTCTCTATAAAATCGTTGATGATAACCCCAATACTGAAAAAACTTTCCGCTCTTTGATTTTTTCACCTACAAAGTCACAATTCTTGGCATCTTCATTGTCAGCGGTTTAGGGTTATTAGCTGCTATCATCTTCCTGATTACTTATCCAAGCTTCTTAGTTGAAGAATTATCTATCTGTGTATCGACTTTGTTCTTACTATGTTTTGATGGTTATTCTTTAGTTTATCTCCCTAAGAAGTATCTAAGACAAACGATTGGTGAATCTAACAGAAAAATGATAGTTTCTTAATGGAAGCCTATTAGGGAGCTCTAACCGAAGAGGGTAACCATACTAAGCTAATCCATTATGCTGATATTAAAAAAGCTCAGGAAAGTAAAAATGCCTTCTTTATCAAATTCAAGTCCAAGAATATGAGAAAATCAGTAGCCATCTATATCAATAGGCATGCTACTATGTCTAAAGAAGCCAGTCTCTTCCTTTCAGACTTAGTCAGAGCCATTAGGAGTAAAACTCCATATAAAGTTGAGATTAAAACCAATAACGATTCAGTTGGAACAAACTAATCAGAAGAAGATATCCCTCTTGTTACCTACCCGATAATAAAAAGAAAGTGTGGTAAAATAGAGTTATGAAGCAAGGATTATTAATTATTCTCTCCGGACCTTCCGGAGTAGGCAAAGGCAGCCTAAGAAAAAAGCTTAATCATGAACCGGATTTCAAAGTCGATTATTCCGTTTCCATGACTACTCGTCCTAAAAGATTCAGAGAGATGAACGGCAAGGACTATATTTATGTTGGCCTTCCGGAATTCGAGCAGAAAATCAAAGAAAACTATTTCATCGAATATGTGAATTACTGCGGTAACTACTATGGCACACCTAAATCCTTTGTTGACACTCATCTATTAGCAGGACGTAATGTCTTATTGGAAATTGAAGCTGATGGTGCTGAGCAAGTCATGAAACAGTACCGTGGCATTTATACTTTAGCTGTCTTTGTCATTCCTCCGACAATGGAAGAACTGGAAAGAAGAATCCGTCTCCGTAATACAGAGACAGAAGAACAGATTCAGGCTCGACTAGAAAAAGCCAAAAAGGAAATGGCTTTGAAAGACAATTATGATGTGGTCTTAACCAACTATACTCTGAATAAGACAGCTCTTCGTTTCAAACAAGTGGTCAATAACCGTCTTACCTATATCAAAAATGTCGAAGCTGGCAATCCTGTCAGTAAGGAATACGTCATTAAGCGTCCTTAATTAAGAATACTACCAAGTGATGTTTTACTTAGTCAAAGTCTTAATAGGAAGGGCGGTAGTCAGCCTTGACCGTCCTTTTGATTATTGGACTGACGATGATACCATTCATAAAGGCATGCGGGTCTTAGTTTCTTTTGGACCTTCCAAAGAAACTACCGGTTTTGTATTGGAAGAACCAACTAAAGAGACTATCTCTTTAGAGGAATATCAGAAAACAAATGACATCCATCTGGCAAAAATCATCAAAAAGATTGATTCTGAACCCTTGCTGGATGACAATCTTTTCAAGTTAGCTTACGAAGTCAGCAATTACTATAAAGCTGACTTAATAAAGGTCTTAGCCAGTTTCCTGCCTCCGTCATTAAAGCCAAAAGACAGTGCCTTAAAAAAGCCACAGGCTAAAACCATACCATTTGTTAAAATCCTACCTTTGAATGCTTCTTTAGTTTTATCGAAAAAAGAAAGAGACCTCTATCAGAAGATTCAGGCTTCTAAAGACGGAATCCGGAAAAGTCAGATTACGGCTAAAGCTTCCTATAATTCTTTACTTTCAAAGAAAGCTATTGAAGTAGAAGAAGTGCCAGTGTCAAGAATACCGGAGCTCCTCACCAAGGAAATGAAGGACTTTGACTTAACTAAGGAACAGCAGCAAGTCTATGACGAGGTCCTCTCTTCCAAGAATAAGACCTTCCTGCTTCAAGGCGTCACTGGTTCTGGTAAAACTGAAGTCTATATCCGTCTGGCTGAAAAGTATTTACAAGAATCGAAAGGCGTTTTAGTCTTAATACCAGAGATTGCTTTGACAGACCAACTGGCTAATCTCTTCGCCAGTTACTTCAAAGATACTATTTCAATTTTAAATTCCTCATTATCGGATGCTCGGAAATATGATGAATATCAGAGAATCGTTTCAGGGGAAACAAGGATTGTCTTAGGAACTAGGTCAGCAATCTTTGCTCCTATCAGGAATCTTGGCCTGATCATCATTGATGAGGAGCATTCCTCAACCTACAAGCAGGATACGGTACCTTTCTATGATGCTGATCAGGTAGCTTTGATGAGAAGCAAAATCGAAGACTGCAAAGTACTCCTAGGTTCTGCTACACCAAGGATCATTGATAAAGCCCGAGCCTTAAAAGGCATCTATGAACCTCTTTATCTGAAAACCCGTTTTGCTAAGAATCAGGATAAGGACTTAACGATCGTCAACATGAATAATCCTGAGAACTACGTTCCGCAGGTTTCCTCTCTTTTATCAAAGCCACTGATAGAAGAAATCAAAACTACCTTAGCTAAACATGAGCAGGTAATGATTCTGATTAACAGAAGAGGTTATTCCCCATTATATGTGTGCCGTAAATGCCATAAGACCGCTGTCTGCCCCAACTGTGATATTCCTCTTAACTATCATAAAAGAAGTGAAACCCTTCGTTGCCATCACTGCGGATATGAAATACCCGTTCAGGAATATACCTGTGACTGTAAAAGCCATGGCTTCCTATCATTAGGATATGGGACCGAAAGAGTCTACGAAGAGCTTAAAATGCTTTTCCCGACTAGTAAGATCACTCGTCTTGATTCCGATGTCTCCTCCAATGACGTCCGCCACGAAATCCTGCAGAGTGTGTCCCTAGGAGAAACCGATATCCTAGTCGGTACCGAAGTCATTGCTAAAGGACATGACTTTCCACTAGTTACTTTAGCTAGCATCATCAATGCCGAAAGCTCACTTAATCTTCCGACTTATCTTGCCAATGAAGAAACCTTTGACCTCATTTCTCAGTTTGTCGGAAGGGCAGGCAGAGGTGAGAAAAAAGGAAGAGTCCTGATTCAGACCACCGTTCCCGACAATCAAGTCATTCAGTTAGCGGCTAAACAGGATTATGAAAGTTTTTATAGCTTTGAGATGGAAGAAAGAAGAAAATATCAATACCCGCCATATACGTTTCTTACTAGAATCATCATCAAAGCCATCGATAGAAAGAAAGCGGATGATGTCGCCAATCTAGTCAGAAAGTACTTGGATGAGAAAGTCGGAGACAAACGCTTCAATATTTATGGGCCTTCAGCTCCCTATATTCCTCATATGAATGGCAGATATTATCGTAATATCCTGCTAAAATATAAGTCCTTCGAAGAAGCAAGCCCGATTCTGGATGGTTTGAAAGTCATTCGTCTTGCCAATAAGGATGTGGAGATCAGCATCAATGTCGATCCTGGAAATGAATCAATCTAAAGGAGATAGAATCATGATTATTGTTACTTTATTAGGAATGGATACTTATCAGGCTATTGATGAAACCAGAAAGCTTCATCCGATTTTAGTTAAAGCCTATGGCGTCAAAGATGAAGAACTGGAGTTCTTCGCACCGGAGGGTTTCATCATTCATAACGGTGTGGAACAGACGGCTTTCAGATTAAACATCACAGTCGAAGCTCCAAAAGAATATCAGGATAAGGAAAAAGAGATCAAAGATCTGCTTTTCTTTGCATTAAAGGATGTTGCTGTCCACTTCAGAGTCCTCTTCAGATACTTTGATCCGAAAGATGAGTATCTGAAATTAGATGACACTTATCCGACCTACATGACTGATAGCAATACTGTCAAAGCCGAGAAAGAGCACAGTGATCAGATGGAAGAAGAGAATAAGAAGAATTTCGAAGAAGAAGCTGAGGAGCCTTATATGGGTGATATCATCGGTGAATTCGATAAATACATCAAAGAGAATCCTAATGCCACCGATAAGGAAATCTATGATGTCCTGATGGGAATCAGAAAAGAAGTCACTGATAAGCATCACGATGACAATAAGAAGTAAATAACCGAATAACATAATAGACGCCTAAGCTAAACACTTAGGCGTTTTTTTGATGAAATAGATTCTTTTAAACTTGTTCGTACAGTTTATATTAACAAGTTTAAAAAAATATTTTTTCCAAATAAAAGACCCTGCCAAGGAGGTTAGCAGGGTCAGTCAGTAGTCTATTAAGCCTGAGTAGTAGTTGTAGTCTCAGTCTTCTTAACTTCTTTCTTATCATCACTAGCACTGCCGGCAGGGAAGATAATACGGAATATGAAGAAGAAGATAACCATGGAGATACCGCCAGTAGCGACCATAACAAGGATGTTGTATAAAGCAGGATTAAGATAAACCTGAGCAAACGGAATCCAAAGACCGTTGATAGCATTGCATAAGAAGGAAATAACTACCCAACCGATGAAGTACCACATAGCCTGATACCACGGATTACCGTGTGACTTATAAGTAATGTTTCTCTGCAACGGGAAGTTGATGCACTGAGCCGTGAAAGTGGCGATTTCGAAGGCAATGAAATAGCCAAGACCACCACCGATAGCAACAGCTCCTCCTTCATACTTTATTGTATAACCTAAGATGTTCCAATACAGAAGAGTTCCGTCTGGTGCCTGCCCCATTAAGAGCTTAGGCCACATGAATTCAGTTCCAGCTAAGCCGATACCAAAGGACATCGGTAAGAAGGTAAGAAGCAAATACTGCCAGATAGTGACACCTTCAGAGAAGACGATGAAGAAGAAAATCTGATAGAGCCACTTGCCAAGAGTAGGATGAGCAATGTTCAGCTTTCTCCACCAATTCATATATCCTTGGCAGAACTTCGACTGTCCCATATTGAAGAAGAACAGATGAATAATTGCACCAGTATCATAACGAGCTTCTAAAGCTGCCCTCTTTTCGCCGACTTCCTGAGCATGCTTAACCTTATATTCCTCAAAGGCGGAATCGACACAGGCTTTTTCCTTAGCTTTCTTGTCAGCCAAATACTTGTCCTGATCTTCCTTGGAAAGAGTTGCTAAGTAAGCTTTTTCTTTGGCTTTAGCTTCAGCTCTGACTTTCTTATCAGCCTCGGCAGCAGCTTTGTCAGCCGCTTTCTTTTCGGCATCGGCTTTCTTCTTAGCTGCAGCCTCTTCCTTCTTCTGCTCAGGGGATTTAGCTTTCTCAATAGCCGCACGTTCAGCTTCTTCAGCCTTCTCTTCCTTTAACTCAGCAGCCTTCTTAGCTTTGTATTCAGCGACAATCTTGGCTTTCTCTTCTTTAGTAATTACTGCTCTAGCCATGTTATCTAGCTCCTTTATTTCTTCTCATCCGGATTAGCAGCCGTTTTCTTATCATCCGCCTTCTCAACTACTTTGACTTCAGACTTATAGGCTTCAGCCTGTTTGATATCCTTAGGTTTTTCCTTAGGACAAACCGGAATATCCTTGCCAGCATCCTTTTCATCAGTCAGAGTCTTCTTAAGAGCTTTAAGTTCTTTCTTATTTCTCTTCTTGCCTTTAATCATCTGATGGAGACCTTTGAAGAAGTGACCGTTGAACATCGTGATCATACCATCCAGCTGGTACCAGCAGATGGCACCGCCTGTCATTCTGGAGATTCCACGCATCGGCTGGAATTCCACACCCATGATTAAGGTATTGGACATAGTGACATTGCCGAAGAACTTTAAGAACTTGATGGCAAAGCGAATAGCCCAGCTAAATAATCTTCCTGTCCAGCCTTTCGAATAACGAAGTTCATTGACCGTAGTATTATAGGTAACCTTGATACGGTTCTTTTTGAAGAAATCATAGTGACTATTAGGAATCTTATGCCCTAAGAGAGTCGTGAATTCTTCATCGGAGACATTAGCGGCTTCACCGGAATAATAAGAAGGAAGCTTAGCAGGATTATACGGATTAGGAGCAACAGTACCTTTGACATTCATGGTCTGAGATAACTTGATGTCTTCAATAGAAGCACCGATCATGATGTTGTAGATGCCGCCTTCAATCTCCCATTTATTGGTCTTAACGTTCCAATAACGGAAGGTCTTGTCATCGAAGTCAATGCGAACTGTCTTGCTTTCACCCTTCTTTAAGAAGACCTTAGCAAAGCCCTTAAGTTCCTTTCTAGGACGGAAGACCTTAAGGTTGACACCCGCAACATACATTTCAGCAACTTCAGCGCCATCGCGACTTCCGACGTTAGTAATCTTGAAAGAAACACCTTTATCGTCAAGCTTAAAATCGGAATACTCGAATTTAGTGTAGCTTAAGCCATAACCAAATGGATATTTAATCTGAAGTAAAGCAGTATCATAGTAACGATAACCAATGTAGAGTCCTTCACGGTATTCAACTGTCTTTTCTTTTCCTGGAAAGTGAGAAGCTGAAGGAACATCATGATACTTATTCGGATAAGTTTCAGCTAATTTACCACTAGGATTGACTCTTCCGGTGATGACATTCAAAGTAGCTCTGGCAACAGCCTGACCACCTAAATAAGTATGAAGCAAAGCTTCGCATTCATCAGCCCAATCAAGCTTGACCGGAGCACCACAGGCTAAAATCGCAACAATCTTGTTTCCAGCCTTAGCTAATTCACGGACACAGTTGATCTGATTTTCAGGAAGATTAAGGTTAAGACGATCCAAGCCTTCAGCTTCCGTCAATTCATCAAGACCTAAATAAAGAAGAACGATATCAGCCTTGGAAGCTAACTCCAAAGCCTTCTTCAGAGCCTTCTTATCTTTCTTGCCATAACGGTTATAGCCAGCTTCATATCCGACAAAGGTAAGTTCAGGGAAGTACTTCATTGAATCCAAAGTGTTTTCAAGTCTGGTCGGATTAACGACTGAAGATCCCGCACCCTGATAACGAGGCTTTTTAGCAAAGTCACCGACAATGGCGACCTTAGTACCCGGCTTTAAAGGAAGAATGCTGCCTTGGTTCTTCAAGAGAACCATACTCTGCTCAGCACATTTCTGGGCAACTAAATTATGGGCATCAACATTGAATTCATGTTTCTTGCCGTCTTTGAAGACTTTATCAGTATCTCTGGCTAAGGTGATGAAACGATCAACGTCCTCATCTAAGACACTTTCAGCTAAAGTACCGTTCTGAACAGCTTTGATGACATCTTTGACAGTATCGCCGTTATTGCCAGGCATTTCCAGCTCATTGCCGGCTACTAATCCCTTGATACGGTCATTTTCTCCGCCCCAATCAGTAACAACTACCCCTTCATAGCCCCAGTCATTACGGAGAATATCTCTCATGATATGCATATTCTCGTTAACATGAGTGCCATTAACCATATTGTAGGAAGACATCAACGTCTTAGGATGTCCTTCTTTAACAGCGATTTCAAAACCAGTGAGATAAATTTCTCTTAAGGTTCTTTCATCAACTACGGTATCAATCGTCATACGGCTTAATTCCTGGTTATTGCAGCAGAAATGCTTAATACAGGCCGAGACACCATTGGACTGAATACCATTGACATAGGAAGCAGCCATCTTACCAGCAAGATAAGGATCCTCAGAGAAATACTCGAAGTTTCTTCCACAGCGAGGGTTTCTCTTCATATTCATACCAGGCCCTAATAAGACATTGACTTTCTGAGCAACCGCTTCAGCACCCAATGCTTTTCCTAATTCCTGTCCTAATGAAATATCCCAGCTTGATGCCATCGTAGCAGCGGTTGGGAAGCAAGTAGCCTTAACTGACTCATTTAATCCTAAATGATCAGCAGCGGCCATCTGTTTTCTGATGCCGTGAGGGCCGTCAGATAAAAACATACACGGAATGTTCTTTTCATCATTGCCTTGGCTTTGCCAGAAATCTTTTCCAGATGTAAGGTTAGCTTTTTCTTCCAAAGTCATTGAATCAAGAGTCTCTTTGTTTTTCATAGTTTCCCCTTCGTTAAACAACGTTTGAGATTAACATAAACCTTATTAAAAGCGCTTTCCATTTCTTTGACACAACTTGTCGATTTTTTGCCGTAACCTATTTAATTGGAAGTATTTATAAGAATGGTTTCATAGGAAAGAAAAGAAGATTTGTTTTCATTATCCGGACTGATAAGTACGCCTTTTACGCCATAATTTGAATCAGTTTTCGCTCCCTTTCACTTAAAAAAGCTAAGAGCAGATAAGAAAATGCTAAAATAAAGCAGCTATGTATAAACTTGCATTAGTGGAAGACTCTTTAAGTGACAAAGAGAATCTCCTGAAAAAGCTTTCACAATATCAACAAGACAGTCAACAGGCTTTGACTATCACCTGCTTTGAAGATGGCCTGAAATTCTACAGTAATTATGAGCCTGGTTTTGATATAGTGGTCAGCGATATTGAAATGCCTTATATGAATGGCTTAGAAGCAGCTAAAAAAATCCGTGAGCTTGATAAAAAGGTTCAGATTATTTTTGTCTCCAAAGCTTCTCAATATGCTGTCCGTGGCTATGAAGTAGATGCTGTCGGCTATGTCTTAAAGCCAGTCACTCTCTTTACTTTATCGGAGTTACTTAATAAAGCCATCAAAAAGCTAACCTTGCTGAATAATGAATATATCCTCTTCAATGATGAAAACGGCTTACGGAAGATTCCTATCCCATCCATTGCGTATATTGAAGTACGGGATCATGATCTTTATTACCATCTCGATGACAACAAGTCCTACCGTTCCAAGAGAGCTTCTCTATCCTCACAGGAAGAGAAACTGAAAGGAAAAGGTTTCTCTAAATGCAATAACTGCTACTTAATCAACCTCAAATTCGTTACTATGATCAAAAAAGATTCCATCATTGTCAACAATCAGGAGCTGCCATTAAGTAGAGGTAAAAAGCATGACTTTGAAAAAGACTTTGTCAGTTATTTAGGAGATTACTTATGAACTGGTCAGAAATAGGATACAATTTCATCCGCTTCATTATTCCTCTCTTCATTGCAGCTTCTGCTTTTATGCTGAAGATTGAGAAAAGGGATCATTTCTATTTGCGTCTGCTAGTCGGAATATTGGGTTATACCGGTATTGCTATTTTAATCTGCAACTACAGTGAAAACTTAATCATCGGAACCTGGTTCTATACTCACTTTTTCCTCATAATGGTCCTAACCTTCTTGTATGTCTGGTTCATTAACAAAGTCTCCATCAAAGAAGCAATGTTCTTTGCGGCGGCTGCTTACACCATTCAGAACTTAACCGATAACTTTATTTGTTTACTCTATCTGCAGTTAGGTAAGACCACCAGTCTTGTAGTTCAATGGATTATTTTCATATTACCTTATCTATTTACTTATACGTTATATTATTTTGTCTTTGTCAAATTAATAGAACCTAAATATGCTACGATGATCAAAAATTGGGTCTTCTTAGCAATTCTAGCTATCGTAATCGGAATTGTTTATGTTCTGAGTATGTATTCAACTATGGGGTCAGCTATTGTAAATGGTGTAACTGATGAAAGCTTGTCAACTAGAATTTATGCCATGATTTCCTGCGGTCTTTCTCTCTTGCTTCAATTCAATGTCTTTAGCAATACTTCCTTAGAAGTCGAGAAGAAAAGCTTAGAGCAAGTATTAGAAACTGAGAATGAGAATAACATTCGTAATCAGCAGAACTATGAATTGATCAGTATGAAGGTTCATGATTTACGTCATCAGATCAGAGCCTTGAAAGAGAGGACTGATTCCGAGGAAATCAAGGCTTCACTTGATTCTTTAGAAGAAGACGCCCGTATCTTCAATACTTCGGTAAAGACCGGAAACAAAGCTTTGGATACTGTTCTTTCTGATCGATCCTTATATTGTGCCAGCCATGATATAACTCTCTCCTGCATGGCTGATGGTTCTAAGTTATCCTTTATTAAGGATTCTGATATTTTCTCTCTTTTTGGTAATGCCATTGATAACGCCATTGATGCTTTAGAAAACGAGCCTGTCGATAAAAGAAACATTGTCATCAATGTCAAAGCCAGTTTTGGTTTCATCATGATTCACTTCGATAACTACTGTGAAACCCCTGTCTCATTTGTAGATGGTTTGCCTCAGACAACTAAGGATAAAAAAGATTTGCATGGTTATGGCACCAAGTCAATCGCCTATATAGTCGATAAGTATAAGGGAACCACTGTATTTTCCCATAATGATGGGCTTTTTAACGTAAATATTGCCATTCCAATACCCGAATAATCGTTTTCCGGTTACGGCCGGTTTTTAACCACTTAGGGCTGAAATACTCAGCCCTTTTCTCGTTCATGCTATCTTGTTACCGCTTACAGGAAGCCACTTATTTAATGGCTATTCCCTAAGGAGGAAAACGAGCATGGATGAAAAAGAAGTCAAGAACACACCTACTGAGAAACCTAAGAAACTGAAGATGAGAGCTGGTAAGTTTGCTGCCATCATGATTCCGGTGTCGACCGTCTGCTTAGCCTTAGCTATTGCCTTACCTATCGTCGGAGATCGTTTCCACGTCACAATCGATACGGCTATGGGTTTAGGACAGCTGCATGTTGTCAAAGCTGAGGGCAGTGAAGATTGGGATACTGAATACAACACCAAGAGTTATTCTTCGACTACTGATTCCCGTATTGCTGGATCAAAGACAACCAAGAAACTCTGCGATGATGGTTTCGTTCTCTTAAAGAATAAGGACAATACTCTTCCTTTAGCTGAAAAGAGCGAAGTCGCTCCTTTCGGTGCCGGCTATAAGTCACCAGTCTATGGTGGATCAGGATCTGGTAACGTCAACACTTCGGAAGACTATATCGTCACTCCGAAAGAAGCATTAGCAAATGACTTCACCGTCAATTCCACAATTGATGGCTTAACAAGCGGTGCCACGATTGAGCAGTTAGCTGCCGCTGATGGAACGACCGCTATTGCTACTTCCTTTGGTGGAACTAACACCATCTATTACATCAATCCCTCTATTTATACCAGTCATGAAGGAGCTGTCAGTGGAGACACTGGCATTGTCTTCATCTCCAGAGGCGGTCAGGAAGGTCAGGACTTGAAGGCTGATGCCTATGCTGATGGTACCAAGCATCAGTTGGCTTTGACTGACTATGAAAGAGACACCATCAAGTTTGCCCACAACAACTGCAAGAAGACCGTTGTCATCATCAACTCCTCCAATGTCATGGAATTAGGAGAATTAGAAACAGGTGATTTAAAGGATGAAGTCGACGCCATCCTTTGGGTCGGCGGTCCTGGTTCAACTGGTTTCCAGTCCATGGCTGATATTCTCTGCGGCAAGATCAATCCTAGCGGCAAGACTGCTGATATCTATCCAGCTTCTTTAAAAGACGATCCGGCTACTAAGAACTTCGGTGACTTCACTTTCAATAACATCACCAGTTCTGATAGCAAGACTAAGGTCGGTTACTTTGAATATGAAGAAGGCATCTACATCGGTTACAAGTATTATGAGACAGCTTCAGCTGAATCATATATCAATTATGATGATACCGTTGTCTATCCTTTCGGATACGGTTTAAGCTACACCACCTTCACTCAGGAACTTAAGTCAATAACTCAGTCTGGTAATGATATTACGGCTACAGTCACAGTCAAAAACACTGGCACCGTAGCTGGCAAGGATGTAGTTGAAATCTACTATGACAGTCCTTATACCGATTACGATAAGGCTAACGGAATAGAAAAAGCCAGCAAGAACTTAATTGAGTTTGGAAAGACCGATACTCTTGCAGCCGGTGCCAGTCAGGATGTCACTCTAACTTGGGGTGAAGACGAAATGGCTTCCTATTCCTATAAGCATGCTAACAGCGATGGAACCAAAGGCTGCTACTTATTAGAAGCCGGTGACTACACTATCTATGCTGGCAAGAATTCTCATGATTCTTGGGGCAATAAGAGTGTCAGCATTGGTTCTACTCAGGTCTATGATTCCACCAATCCCCGTCAATCTGAAAAGGATGCTCAGTCACTCTTAAATGATGATGGCACTCCTTCTACTACTCCTGAAAAAGCTACTGTTGATGCTAACGCTAAGTTTGTGGCTGCCACTAACGAATTCGAAGAATCAAATTCCTATATGGAACAGTCTGATATCACTAATCTTTCCAGAAAGAGCTTATCTTCTACTCAGCCAACAACTCCGACTGCTTCCAGCAAGGACTTAGGCAGTACTTATGTCAGCAATTACAACAACATGAGTGCTTCCGGATTTGACGTCAACACCAATACTGAATTAGGAAATGTCGATGGTTCTAAGGCCTATGACAACAGTGAAGTCACTGTTGCTGATTCTGGCTATACTCTCTCTAACCTCCGTGGCAAGAACTACTATGATTCGGAGTGGGATACACTTCTGAATCAGGTCGACTACACTGATTCCACCGTTCAAGGACAGTTAGCTACCATGCTCTATTATGGTGCTTATAACACTGCTGTCTTAGATGCAGTCGGCAAAGTCTCCACTAAGGACTATGATGGCCCGGCTGGCTTCTCTTCCTTCATGGATAAGAGTTCTAACTTCTTAATGAACGCTTATTGCTCAGAAGTCATCATCGCTTCCACTTGGAACAAGGATTTAGCTAAGGAAATGGGATCTTCCGTTGGTCAGGAAGCTATCACTTACGGAATCTCCGGCTGGTATGCTCCTGGTATGGATACTCATCGTACGGCTTTTGGCGGACGAAACTTTGAATACTATTCCGAGGACGGTGTCTTAGCTGGTAAGATCTCTGCCAATGTCGTCTCCGGTTCTGCAAATGAAGGCTGCTATGCTTACATCAAACACTTCGCCATGAATGAACAGGAAACTCACCGAATGCTAGGCAGTATGTGGGCTAACGAACAGGCTATCCGTGAAACATATCTCAAACCGTTTGAAATCTGTGTCAAGGAAGCCAGAGGAACTCTTAACTACACTTCTGACTCTAAAGGAACTAAATCATCTAAGGTTATCAGAGGCTGCTCCGCTGTTATGACTTCCTTCACGATGATCGGTACCACTATGTGTTCTTCTGACTATTCTTTAACTAACTCCGTCTTAAGAGATGAATGGGGCTTTGAAGGCATGGTCATCACTGACTTCGGTCCGGCTGTCAACCATGATGCCATGTTAAGAGCTGGCAATGACTTCTTGCTTAATGCTAGCTGGACTGGAACACCTGCCAGTATCGACTTCTTCGCTGACTATACTTCCAATACTGCTAAGCATGTCTTCAGACAGGCTATCAAGAATATGTGCTACACTGTCGTTAACTCTAACGCCTACAACGGAATCGCTCCTGGCTCTACTTCCTATCGTGACATCGCACCTTGGAGAATCTTAGTCGGCTGCATCGCTGGAGTCTTGTATGCCGGTGCTGCTGTCGGTACCGGATTCACGACCTATTACTTCGTTGATGAAAAGAAGAATCCTGGTCGTCATAAGACTAAGCTTGCTAAGTAATTAGTTAAGCAAATAAAAAGGAGTGTCTGAAGTTAGGCACTCCTTTTTAATGATTGGCTTTTTATTTAGACATCCGGTCCATCAATCTTACCTAATTCAATGACGTTATAGGAAGTGAAGATAAAGGAAATAAGCAGCGGTTTATCTTCTTCAGCAAAGGAATGTCCTTCATACTTTAAAGTCAGTTCCTGACCCTTTAGACTTACTTCCAAGGTCTTATAGTTATCACTCTCCGAACCAGTAAGGGTAAAACCATCGACACCTAAGAAAGTAACCTGCATCAGATGACCGTTCATCTCTGAGCAGCAGTCATCTTCCCCGTCTTCTTCTTTCTCATCATCACTCAAGGTCTCTTCTAGGCTAGGCTTTATTGGCTCTTCTTCCTCATTGTCACCGACAATAGTCAGAATCAGCTTACTCTTCTTAAGCTCATAACGAACTAAATCACAGTCTTTAAGTTTCAGAAGATCTTCTTGCAGATCACTTGCCAGCATGATTTGATTTGTCTTCTTCACTGTCATCTTTGATAATGACAGTTCTACCATTGACGATTTCTTTCTTCACAACACTGGATGTCTCTTCCTTCCGGAAGAAGACATAAAAAACTAATAACCCTAAATCGAGAACCGTTAGGATCCAAAGAAGCGAGATAACCATGATATCGGCTTGAGTCGGGCCAGTCGTCTCTAAGTCATTAGCTAAAGAATTACTATCGCCAAAGAGAGTGTACCCCTGAGATAATTTGACACTCATAGCAATCGAAAAATACAGGCCTAGAATCAGCATTGCTGCTAAAGCCGCAATGAGAATCCAGATGGATTTCTTGAAGTGGTGGAAACGATCCCAATAATTGTTTTTATTCATATATATGATTCTATCAAAAAAAACCGCCAGAGAAGATAAGTTTCTCCAGCAGTTGTTTCTTTTTCTTGATTTAGAGATCAGCGTTATCGTAGACAGCCTGAACATCCTCGATTTCATCAAGAGAATCAATCAGGTTCTGAATCTTATCCTTATCATCATCACTTAAAGTGACTAAGGCACCATTTGGAACATAGGTGACCTTGGCTTCAGTGAAGTCAGTGATATTGAAATCCTTCTCAATCTGCGACTTGGCTTTTTCAAAGTCAGACGGAGTAACCTGGATCTCAACGGAATTATCAGTCTTGTCAACATTCTGAACATCGATGTCATTAAGAATGAGATCATTCTCAATGTCTTCGACGGATTTGTCAGTGTCGAACTCAATGACACCTAAAACCACAAAGTTGAAAGAAACACATCCGGAGTTTCCGAGCTTTCCACCATGATGAGTGAAAGCAGCTCTGATAGCCGAATAAGCTCTCTTATCGTTATCAGTCAAAGTATCGACCATGATAGCAACGCCAGCCGGACCGAATCCCTCATATCTTCCAGGGACATAAGCGGCAGCATCCTTGTTCTTGGCTTTTTCGATAGCACGGTCAATGACATCACGAGTGACATGCTCGGATTTCCACTTATCGATGGCGGATCTTAACGCGAGGTTATCGTTAGGATCAGGCACACCCGACTTAGCGGCCATATAGATTTCCTTGCTGGCTCGGTTGTAAAGTGCTGACTTAGCAGCATTTGTCTGAGCAATCTTCTTAGCTCTTACTTCGTGTGCTCTACCCATAGTTTTACCTCTTTCTATGATTTCTATTGCAAATTAAAAGATGAAAAAACGTTATATATATTATAGATATCTATAACTACAATGTACAAGGTTTTATTTTCCTAGGGGAGAGTTTTCAACCAAAGCAGCCGTTTTCAGTATAGTATTTTCTTTTTTATTCGCTTCTAATGCAATCAACCGGATTCTGCTTTGCGGCTTTAATAGCCGGGAACAAAGCTGATATTAACCCGATAACAACGGAGACCGCTAAGACAATCAGCAAATGCCACCAAGTGAAATCGCAGATGGTTCCAACCGAATACCAAGAATAATAATAATTAATCAGGTAGTTGATTGGGAAGCAAAGTATATAAGTCAGAAGTGATCCCATCAGTCCTGAGAAGGTGCCGACATACAGTGACTCCGACTCGAACAATAAGGCAATGTCTAGTTTTCTGGTTCCCAA
>JBAXZY010000023.1:0-18727 GCA_041670045.1 Bacilli bacterium
TGAGCTTGATATTTCCCTTCGCCCCAAAACCCTGAATGACTATATCGGTCAGGAAGACATCAAAAAAGAATTGTCGATCTTTATTTTAGGTGCCAAGAAACGTCAGGAATCCCTGGACCACGTCTTGTTTTACGGTCCTCCTGGCTTAGGAAAGACCACTTTAGCCAATGTCATCGCCAATGAATTGGGAACCCAGATTAAGACCACCAACGGTTCTTCCTTAGTCCGAACGGGAGATCTTGCCGCCATCCTTTCGTCTTTGAATCCCGGAGATGTCCTCTTCATTGATGAGATCCACCGGATGCCGATTGTGGTTCAGGAAGTTCTATATAGTGCGTTGGAAGACTTTTCCTTATCGATCATTGTCGGAAAAGGAGCGGAGGCTAGGACTTTGACTCTGCCTTTGCCTCCTTTCACGCTGGTTGGAGCCACTACCGATGCCGGAAGCCTCTCAGCGCCCTTACGGGACCGTTTCGGCATTGTTTTTCGGTTGCAGTATTATTCGCCTGAAGAACTGCTTGAAATTATCACTAGGACCTCAAAGGCTCTGAAATTCCCCATCACCGTTGACGCTGCCTATCAGATTGCTCTCCGTGGGAGAGGAACCCCAAGAATCGCTAACCGTCTTTTCCGCCGGGTCCGTGATTATGCTACCTATGAAGGCAAGTCCATTATCGATCAGGAAAGCACCAATCGGGCCATGAAATTCCTTGCCATTGATGACTTAGGCCTGGATGAAACTGATCGGAAGATTCTGGAATGCCTGATTTACCGTTATAACGGTAAACCGGTAGGACTCAATGCCGTAGCTTCGGCCATTGGTGAAGGAGTAGAGAATATTTCCGACGTCTATGAACCTTATTTAGTTCAAATCGGTCTTATCAATAGGACCCCGAAAGGACGGGTAGCTACTAAAAAGGCCTATGATCATTTGGGGATACCTTATAAGGCCCCGGATAACGATGATTAAAGAGCTGAGGACCTTTTTTGGAATGAAAAATCTTATTAGAACCCTAAAAGACTTTATTAATGCATAAATATATATATAATATCCTTGAATAAAGAGCTGATTTTTGATACATTATTTCAGTATCTTAAATCCGTTAGTGTGCTTATTTAGGAGGAAACCTGAATGCGTCGCTTCTTAGCGTATATGACAATGATGTTGACCGTTATCGGGGTGATGATCTTCAATGTTCAATCGGTTTTGGAGAACCGCAACCAGTCCTTGGAATATGGTTCCGGAACTCAGCTTGTTTATTCAATTACCAAACGAGACACGACTCTCTACTCCAACACTAACTATCCTTCTTTTACTAGCGATGATTTAGAGAACATCGATATTGAAAATGAAATCATGACTAGACTTGATACTGCCGGCGTCCGTTCGGCTGATGTCAACGTCATCAACGGAACTGACAACGTTGGTTATCAGGCCGTCGTTACTTTAGCTCCTTTATCTGCCAACGAACTTTCTAACGTCAAGGAAATCCTTGCCATGACTGGTTCTTTATCTATTGGAACCACTGGCGATAAGACTGTCATGTACGCTGCTAATGCCAAATTCTTCGATACTTCTTCTTTGGCTGAAGTCACTTATAACGGCACTACTCCTTATCCGACCATCAACATCTCCTCTAAGGAAGATTATGATTCTCTTCAGAAAGCCGCTTCCAGTGAAGCCGATACTTCTTCCTCTAGCTCTGGAACGAGCAATGCTCACCGTCTAGATGCTGATAGCGGTGATTCCACTGAGACCACGACTACTGCTAAGGATTTATATCTTTGGTACGATAAGACCGACAATGATACCTATGATAAAGCTTTCGGAACTAATGACACTGCCATCCAGGAAGATGTCAAGAAAAAGGTCATTGCTAAGTTGTCAACTGATAACTACAGCTCCGATGACAGTCAGATTACGATCACTTCTGATTTATCCGGAACCGCCTTCACTATTTCTACCGCCCGTGCCTTTGTCAACATGCTTAATTCCACTGATTACGGTTTCAATATGGATTACCTTTATTCCAATACCGTCAGTGCTAACTTAGCCACTTCGGGATTGAATAAGACTTATCTGGCTTTAGGAATCTGCTTATTGGTCATTTCTATCTTAATGATTGCTTTCTATGGCTTAGCCGGTCTTACTTCGGCCGTCAGCATGCTGCTTTCTTTATTCCTCACTCTGACTATCTTCTCCGTAGTTGGATTTGAATTCTCCATCGGCGGAATCGTCGGTTTCTTTGTCATTATGGCTCTCTCAGTCCTGATTTCTTCCAATTACATCAACCGTGTCCGTTTGGAAATGAAGAAAGGCCGAGATGCTGAAAAGGCTAACCGTGAAGGTTATCATAAGGCCTTCTTTGTCAATTTGGATGTTTCCCTGGTTTCTTTGCTTACTTCCTTATTCTGCTTCTTGGTGGCTGTCGGTTCCTTAAAGACCTTCTTCGGTGTCATCATGGTTGGAACCTTAATTACTTTCTTAATCACTAACTACTTGGATAAGTGGATGACTTACTGGCTAGTCAAGGATAACGGCACTAGCAAACTTCCGTTCTTCGGATTCAAGTTACCCGAAATGAAGAAGCATGAATACGTTGCTAAGGATAAGAAATCCAATAAGGTCTCCTTAATCACTATCTCGGCTGTTTCTTTAGGTCTCTTAGCCGTTGCCCTACCTGTCACTAGTTTAGTCGGCGGAGGTTACACCTTCTTCAATAATTCCAATCAGTACTCTTCATCATATACTCTGACTGTTTCCTTCCAAGATAATTACAACAGTTATTCCTTGCTGG
This sequence comes from Bacilli bacterium, assembly GCA_041670045.1. Lineage (GTDB taxonomy): Bacteria > Bacillota_I > Bacilli_A > RFN20 > CAG-288 > Enterosoma. The sequence continues at coordinate 2,799 of JBAXZY010000023.1, forward strand.
AATCCAAAGCTGATTATCTGGAATACTTAGAGGAAATCGGCAAGCAATCTGCGACTGCCACCTTTGTAACTGTCAGCCAGGAAGACACAACTACTGCCAATGTTGATTTCTACTACTATCCTGACAGTGCTTATGTCAACATCGTTGAAAAGACAAACGAAGAGAATCAAAAGTATTACACCACTTACTTCACTGTAACCGTTGACCGTGATTTGAACAAAGTCAACTTGGGCAACGATAATACCGCCCTGTTATCCATCAAGAATGCCCTCTTAGATGAAGCCATTACCTCTGGGGATGACACTATCTCTCCTGGCGGTGATTCCCATTACATTACTGATTCCTTGGCTGTTGGCTGCTATACCACTATCCCTGCTAACTTAAGCCACAACACCAACAACTTCTTCTTAGTCATCTTCTTATTATCGGTCTTTGCCATCATCTACACCTTGATCCGTTATGGAATCACCATTGCTTTGACTCAATTGACGACTGGCACCTTGATGAGTGCTTTGATGATTGGAATCCTCTCCGCTTTCCGTTTACCCTTCAATGCCTATACGGCCTTTGCTCCTTTGGCTGTCGTCTTCATTCTGGACTTGGTCCTGATTCCGCTTCTAAGCGGCAATAAGGAACGTCTCAAGGAAGAAGGCATCAAGAAGACTGCCACCATGGAACAGCGTGCTCTCATTGAGAATGAAACGACTGATCGTAATCTTTATACCGTCATCGCTCCTTTGGCTTCAGTTCTGATTAGCTCCTTATCCTTGTTCGCCATTGCTACCTCCTTATTAGGAGTGACTGCTACTTTAGTTATCGGTCTGCTTTTGATCCCTGTCATGATTATCGGCTTCAGTTTACCTTTCTATTATCATCTTGCCACTCACTTAAGTTTCAAACGTTTGACTGATTTCTGGGCTAAGTTCCGTTCCAAGAAAGCCATTGAAAAGGCCAAGAAGGAAGAAAGCCTCAATAAGAATGGCATTCCGTATGTTGATCCGGAAGGTCCTCATGAAACCATCATTCCGGGAATGAATGATTTCCAGTAATGTCTAGCTTTCTTTCCAAACTCCTGAATCATTATTCGCTTAGTTTAGAAGACCTTGAAGCCCGAAAGGCTTTGAGGTCTTTTGCTTCTTTGACCACTCCCTTTGAGCTTGAGGACTTCAAGGGTGTGGTCAAAAGACTTAAACAGGCGGTTTTGAATAAAGAAAAGACGGTTATCTACGGTGACTACGATGTCGATGGCTTGACCTCCACCACCATTATCTATCTGGCTTTGAAGGAACTGGGTTTGCCCGTTGGCTACTTTATTCCTTCCCGTTTTCATGAAGGATACGGACTCAACGAAAAAAGAGTTGAAGAATTCGCCAAGAAAGGTTATCACCTGATTGTTACTGTTGATAACGGGATTACCGCCTTTAGTAGCATTGCTTTAGCTAAAAAGCTGGGGATGGAGACAGTAGTCATTGACCATCATGAATTGACTTCCACTCTTCCTGACACTCCCTATGTTTTCCATCAGTTCAAATCCGGATTCCTGAAGTATAATTGTTCGGCGGCTTCTTTAAGTTATTTTGTCGCAAGATCCTTATTAAATAGGGATGATGAATATTTAGCAACTTTGGCAGGCATCGCTGTTTTTTCGGATGTTATGCCTTTAGTTGGCAACAATCTGGTTTTTGCTAGACTCGCTCTTAGCTTTTTAAACAAGAATCGGTATCCGAATTTAGTTAGCCTGATTGGAAATAAAGAGTCTTATGATTATGAAGACTTTTCCTTTTCCCTGATTCCGGCTCTTAATTCACCTGGCCGAGTCAGCAAGGAAGTCATGGCCACCAACAATACGGCCAAGTTTTTAATGGAACGGAACAATGACACAGTCATTAAAAAATATGCCTCTGAAATTGCTTCTCTGAACCAGCAACGGAAGGATATCGTCAAGAACATCTCCTTTGATCCCTCAAAATACCTTTCATCTGATCACGGTGAAGTCCTTTATACCTCTCAATATGGTGGGCTTTCCGGTTTGTTTGCCAATAAAGCCATGCGGGAGAAAAAAGTCCCTGTGGCTGTCTTTTCTTTGGACGACACCGATCCTGAGAATTTAGTCGGTTCCTTAAGAGCTCCTGATCCCTACCGTGTGGATGTCTTCCTAAGCCAGAATCCCCAATTGTTCATCTCCTGCGGCGGACACAGCAAGGCGGCCGGTCTTAAAATCAAAAAGAAGGATTACTTCAAAGTGGCCACGGCTTTTTTAAGCGAATGTGAGAAACAGTCACTGGAAAATAACCAAGTCTCTGAAGAACATATTTCTTTGGATTTAGAGGACTTGAATGAAGACAATTACCGGACTTTGGAAGAATTCATGCCTTTCGGGGAAGGCTTTGAGGCTCCTTTGTTCTCGCTTTCTTTAGGAAGGGAGAACCTTGTCTTCTCCCAAAACGGGAATGCCGCCTTTAGCTATTCCCCTGATAAGAAATCCAAACTGTTTTTCTATGGCGACATCAAGCCTTTGAAAGACGAGCATTATTCCTATTACGTCTTCGTAGGTCAATTCCGGAAGGAGACCTTCCAAGGAAAAGTCTCCTACAGTCTTTTCTCAACTAACTTCGATTCCCAGATTTAGTTCATTTTCTTTTGTTTTTCGTACTCGTTTTAGCCGGCTTAACGGCCGGCTTTTTTACCATAAATAATTTTATTTTCGACCCCTCCTTTTTATTGACGGAAAAATGTTTTATCTTATTGAAAAAGGAGTATGTATGCTATCTGAATATCTTGATCGGGCCGAACTGTATGTTAAAGCTTATGTGAAGAAAGAAATTCGACCCGAAACCGCTTTAGCCCGGATTTGCTGTCGTTGCTACCGGGTTACGAATTTGCAGGCCCCGGTCTTTGGCTTTGTGATTAAAGGCGAAAAAGCGAATATTGAGAAAGATTATTATTTTTTTGCCTTATATTGTAAGACTCCTTACCACCGGAGACTGTTTGTTTCGGAAGAAATCTACCCTACTTTTGAAGAAACCTGCAAAAAGGTCACATATTATGCTAGATGCTTCCCTCTGTTTGGCTTTTCCAGCCATTATTTAATTGACCAACCCTTAAGCGATTTGTTTAAAGGCCGCTATTGAATCACAGATTACGCTTTTATTCCTCAATAAGGCTTTTACTTACTGGTCTTTTGGACTAGAATATTAACATATTCGGAGGTCAAAAGTGACTCAGGAAAACCATCCTTCCGGAAATGCTTCAGACGCGCCCGGAAGTTATCTGACTATCGATTTGGAGATGAGCCGGCGGAAAAAACGTAACCGCTCCCGAAAAACCTTCTTTTCGGTGGCTCTAGGCTTGGTTTCCCTTTGGGTTCTTCTTTACTTCACTTTAAGTTTCTTTCAGGTCTCCAACATGTCTATTTCCGGCCTTACGAATTTGACCAAAGAAGATTATTTTCAATTATCGGGATACTCCGAAAACCAAAGCCTTCTTTTCTTTTCTCCTGATGTCTCCAATGAAACCGCGGTTAAGAATTCCTCCGGCTTGCTGCTTGACTGCCTAGTAACTTCTAACCCCTTCAAGAGCAAAAGCTATGTTCATGAAAACTATCCGGTCGGTTCTTATCAGGGCAAGGTTTATACTGCTAACGGAAAACTGGCTTCTGACTTGATTAGTGATGTCAAGAGTAACCAGGTTCTTCCTGAGTCAAATAAAGCGAGGATTGTCTCCTCACTAGAGGCTCAGCAGGATAATCAGGATTCTTTGCCAAGCATTCATCTTGAGAATGCCACGGCTACAATGGATGAAAGTCATCAAGGGAAAGCCTTCAGCGTTTTGACCGGATGCCGCAGTTCTTTGTTGTCACAGATTGACTCGATTCAGTATCGTGACGACTCCAGCGATGGCACTTTTTCCAATGTCATGGATGTTGTTATTGAAGGCACTGATTCGGAATTGCTGGTTATCAAGAATGTCCTTTACGATTACTTTGATTTGATATTTGATAATTCCAAGCAACCGCTTAAACATAACATTGAAATGCTTGAGCAGACAATTAATAGTAAAAAGATCGCTTTGGGAAGCTATACTTATCTAGATGATTCTTCTAGCATCAACGCCTATCTCTTCACAGTTTCCTACCCTGCCAGCGGTCATTATACAATCAGCTAAGGAAGGAGTAATCACAATTTATGGAAAACATTATTACGACAGTTGAATTTGCCTCATCGGGAATCCGTTTAGTCAGTGGCTACTATTTCCATGGAAAGGCCTATGTTCTTAACGCCATGGAAGGAGAAAGTCTTCCTTTTGACGCCAATGGTCTTTTAGAGACTAAGGCCACCGAACAAAGTCTGGCTTTATTAATCAATACCGCAAAGAAGAACCTGCATGGCGAGTTAGGAGTAGTGATTGCAATCCTGCCTCCGGATGGTTTCGTTTTGAAGCAGGCTCAGGGAAGATCAACCACTGTTGATCCCGCTAGCCGTATCACCCAAATTGATTACGCTAACTGCATCAGCATGATCAATAAAGATGTTAAAACCGAAGGCAAAAAGGTTATTTATGATAACCCGATTCTTTTCACTGATGACAACAAACGTGATTATCAGACCTTCCCGATGGGAATCCCCTCGGATCAGCTGAATGTTTTGGCCGATGCCCATTTAATCAACAAAGACAGCTACTTGCATTACACCCAGATATTAGCGACGATGGGGCTTACTGTTTATCTTGACTTGTTGGCTCCTTTCTGTGGGGTTGCATTCATTAATTCCTTTAAGGCACCCGCTTCCTATATCGGCTTGGATTTAGAAAAAGACCACCTTTATCTTTCCTATGTCTCCAAGAACCGTTTCTGCTTTACGGAAGGAATCAAGTTTGGAATCATGGATGGAGTTCATGGATCCGCTAACGAATTGTCGCTCAGTGTCGATAAGACCCAAGATGCCTTGAATCGCTTTGGCTTCTCCTCCGATGCGGGATTTGACTATCAAAGCCCGGAAAAGAAGAGCTTGCTTAATTTTTCATCCGCTTTCTCTAAAGGCTTCTCACCGATCATTGATGAAATCAAGCGCTTTGCCTTAGATCATTCATTGCTTCCTGATGTTCCTGTCGTCTTTTATGGTCCTGGAAGTGACATCGATTTGATGGATAAGTTCCTGTCTTCCATGTTGGAAAGAAATGTTTATGTCTTCTCTGCTAAGGTTATCGGTGCTAGAAGCAAAGTCTTTGTTGATTCTTTAGGTGCGATTCAGGTTTCTTCTTACGATTATCAGGAGCCTAAGAATGGTGCCAAAAGAAAGGCTGAAGAGGAAGAGCTGAAGAACACTTCCTTTGGCCGTAACTAGAAAGGTGAATAATTATTATGGATAATCAAGATAATCAGCCGATTTTTGATGATGAAGGTCTTCAGACCAATGCTAAGATTAAGGTGATTGGTGTCGGAGGCGGTGGCTCAAATGCAGTCAATCAGATGATTCACGATAAGGAAAACCAGGTCGAATACTGGGTCATGAATACTGATAGTCAGGCTTTAGCCAACTCTCCTTGCGAGAATAAGCTGATTTTAGGCCGAAACATTACCAGGGGCTTAGGTGCCGGCGGTTTACCGGATATGGGTAAAAAGGCGGCCGAAGATTCTTTGAAAGACATCAGCTCCATTGTCAAAGGCGTTGATATGGTTTTCGTCGCTGCCGGTGAAGGCGGCGGTACTGGCACTGGAGGCGCTCCAGTCATTGCTAAAGCCGCCAAGGATGCCGGCTGCTTAGTCTTAGGAATCGTCACGAGACCTTTTACTTTTGAAGGCAAAAGCCGAAGATTGAACGCCCTTGAAGGCATCAACAATCTGATGAAGAACGTGGATGCTTTGATTGTGGTCTCTAACGATAAACTGACTTTCAATAACGGCAACATGTCCATCAAGGATGCCTTTGCCTGTTCGGATAAGGTCCTGGCAAGTTCGGTCAAGACCGTCACGGACCTGATATTGCTTCATGGTGTCATTAATCTTGATTTCGCCGATGTCAAGACCACTTTACAGGGTAAGGGTCTGGCCCTGATTGGAATCGGTTATGGCGAAGGTCCGGATAAAGGCATCAAAGCCGCTGATTCAGCGATGAATTCGCCGCTTCTTGAAGCCTCCATTAAGGGCAGCCGCTCCATGATCATCAATGTGACTGTCGGTGATGATACGACTTTGGATGATGTTCAGTATGCCATTAACTATATTACCGAAACCGCCAATGGCGGCAAAAAGGATGACAACGAATGCAATATCATCTTCGGCGTACAGATGAATCCGGATTATCACGATAAGATGAAGATTGCCATTATTGCCACTGATTTCTCTAAGACTATTGATTTCTCTCTTCCGGAGACGATGCCAAAACGTGAGACACCCACCAATGTCGTCCATAAAACTGATAAGGAAAGTGCCGTGAAGGATGAAATCGAAAGTCAGAGAAGCGAGTCACCTCTTCCCGATTATCTGAAGCAGTTCCTGTCGGATAATGATACGGAATCCAGCTCCGCCTATAAAGCCCCTTTAGACCATACCATCCCCGTAAACAGTGAAAGCCATTATGATGACGAGAATGAAAAAACGATGGATATACCCGTTACGGCTGATAAGAAAGGCGATGACGGCGATGACAGTTCAACGATTGTGATTGATAAAGTCAACTGATTCAGAGAGGATAACAACATGGATGTAAAACAATTCAAAGTCTTAGCTGAGGCGGAAGTCAAAGAAGCCAAGGAAGCCGTCGGTAAAGTTGTTGATGAAGCTTCCCTGAACGTCTTTAAAGGTCAGTTTTTAGGAAAAAAGAGCAAATTGACCGGATTTTATTCGGAAATCCGCAATGTTCCTAATGATGAGAAGAAAGAGTTCGGCCAAGTTCTGACTTCCTTGAAGACCACTTTGACTGGCTTGTTTTCCGATAAGGAAAATGAATTGAAGAACAAGGCTTTGAATGAAAAGCTGAAGAAAGAAAAGGTCGATATCACGCTTCCTGGCTATCAGGATGTTTTAGGAAGCAAGAATCCTTATTATGCCATTGTCGACGATATCACTGATTTCTTCATCGGCTTAGGGTACTCCGTAGCTGACGGACCGGAAGTCGAAAGCGACCTCAACAATTTCGAATTGATGAATATACCTAAGGATCATCCGGCTAGAGATATGCAGGATTCCTTCTCCATAACTAAAGACACGGTTCTACGAAGCCACACCAGCTGCGTTCAGGCCCGAGTCATGAAGGCTATGGGCGGAAAAGGCCCGGTTAAAGTCATCTGCCCTGGAAAAGTCTACCGCCGTGACAACGACGCGACTCATTCCCATCAGTTTGGTCAGATTGAAGGCCTGGTCATTTCTAAGGACGTGACTTTCGCTAACTTGCTTGATACTTTGACTTTACTCCTTCGTCACCTCTTCGGCGAAAAGCGGGAAGTCCGTTTCCGTCCTTCCTTCTTCCCCTTCACGGAACCGTCGGTGGAAGCTGATATCTCCTGCTTTGAGTGCAATGGCAAAGGCTGCTCCTTATGCAAGCACACAGGCTGGATTGAAATCCTAGGCTCAGGTATGGTTCATCCTAATGTTCTTCGTCTTAATGGCTACGATGACAAAGTCTATCAGGGTTTTGCCTTTGGCATCGGAATTGATAGAGTAGCCATGCTGAAGTATGGCATTGATGACATCAAGAAGTTCTATACCGATGATGTTTCCTTCATTGATCAGTTCAGAAAGGAGTAAACCATGTTATTCTCATATAAATTATTAAGTACCTTAGTTGATTTATCTAAAACGGATCCTAAGACTTTGAGATCCCGTTTGACTTTTGCCGGCTTTGAAGTCGAAGGCATGGAGCCTTTGGCTAGTGGCGATAAGCTGATCATCGGCCAGATTTTGACCTGTGTCAAACATCCTGACAGCGATCATTTGCATTGCTTGACAGTTGATTTAGGACCCAAGGAAGGAATCCGGAACATTGTCTGTGGTGCTCCTAATGCCCGTGTCGGTCTGAAAGTCATCGTGGCCCTGCCTGGCTGCCATCTTCCGGCCATCAATGAGACCATTGAAAAAGGTGTCATCCGCGGACAGGAATCCGATGGCATGTGCTGCTCATTAGTTGAATTGGGCGTCAATAAAGACACCTTGGCTGAAAAACAGATCAAGGGCATTGAAGAATTGCCTTTGGATGCTAAAGTCGGCGATACCAAAGTCTTAGAATATCTCTCTTTGGATGACACCATTTTGGATGTCAACGTGCTCCCTAACCGTCCTGACTGCTTATCATATCTTGGGTTGGCCCGGGAAATATCTTCTTTGACTGGCTTTAAACTTAATCCCGTCCCTTCGTTCAAGGAAAAAGAACTGAAGAAGACTCTTTCTCCTATCAGTGACACCAAATTCTGCCCGCGAATCGACATTCTCTCCCTTCGTAACCTTCAGCCAGTCAAAGAGACGCCTAAGAAGTATGTTCAGGCTTTGTTGGCTAATGGCATCCGCTCTATTTCACCGATTGTCGATCTTGGCAACTATGTCATGCTTCTTACCGGTCAGCCTCTCAATATGTATGATGCTGACAAGAATCCGACTGGCAAATATGTTGTCCGGGATGACTTTGAAGGCAAAGGCGAGACCTTTGATGGCAAGAAACTTGACCTGCAGAAGGGCGATATTGTCATCACCGATGGCACCAAGCCTTTGTGCTTAGGCGGAATCATGACTTTCAAGGATTCTTTGATTGAGGCTTCCACTAAGAATGTGGATGTCGAATTTGCTATCTTCTATCACGCTAATATCCGTCATACCAGTGCCAGGTTAGGCTTATCCAGCGCTTCTGCGCAATTGTTCGCCAAGGAAAGAAACCCGCGGATGATCAATGAAGCCATTGCCGTTACTTTATCCTTGCTGAAGGACTTCTTCGTAAGCTTTGAGATAAAAGGCTATGGCAGTTTTGATCAAAGCGAGAAGGAAGTTAAACCATTTGCTTATTCATTGGAGGCCACTAACCATCGTCTTGGCTCTGACTATACTGAGTCTGAAGCTCAACAGGTCTTAAAAGCCTTTAGAATAACTAAAAAAGGCAATCTTTTATTGCCGCCTGTTGATCGAGTCGATTTGCTAGAACAGTGCGACATCGATGAAGAAATCTTCCGTTACTATGGCAGTGAGAGAATTAAGCCTAACCTCGATCACTTCCCACTCACTCTCGGAAAGCTTTCCCCTGAACAGAAGGGATTACGGGATATCCGTGAATTATTGGTGTCTAGGGGACTTCTGGAATGTCTTACTTATACCCTTGTCGATGAGAAGAATGACCCTTTTATCCGGGTCTTTGACCAAGGACCTAGCTATAAGATTCTCAATCCGATGACCAAAGATCATGAATTCGTCCGTCAGGATCTTTTACCTTCACTCCTTTTAGTCATGGATTACAACTTAAAGCATTCTCATCCCGATATGGCCTTGTTTGAAGCTAGCCCTGTCGATACCCCGAAAGGCAATCATGAATATCTGTCGTTGCTTTTAAAGGGCAATGTCTCGCTGACTGAAAACTTCAAGACTAGGCCCTATGATTTCTTCGATATCAAAGGCTTAGTTGAGTCTATCTTCCTGAAACTTGGCATTCCTAGCACCAGATACCGTTTAGTCTATTCCAAAAACCCGGCTTTCCACCCTAGCTGCTCGGCCGATATCTTCATGGGCAAGGATCTTGTCGGGACCTTTGGCCAGTTGCATCCACTGACTTCCAGTGAGAAAGTCTTTGTCGCCGAAATCGATTTAGGCTATCTGCTCTCTTTGAAAGGAAGACAAACCCATTATGTGATCAATCCTTCCTTAGCTAGCGTCCGCCGAGATTTGTCCTTCAAGGTCAGCGATGAAGTATCCTTTGCTCAGCTTAAAAAGACCATTTTGCAGACTAAGGACAGCTTTGTCCGCTCCGTCTCCCTCTTTGATGATTTCTTTGATAAGGCTACTGACCAGCATTATTTAGGTGTTTCCGTCTATTTAGGCAAGGATGAAGCCACCCTCAAAGACAGTGAAATCAATGATGCCATGGAGAATATCGTGAAGAATGTGAAGACCGTCTTAGGCCTTGAACTGAGAGGAGAAAATCATGGCTAAATTTGTATTGATTGAGAATTCGATTGACTTAGTCGACGATAAGGATTTCTTCGATAAAGTCGCCTTAGTCGCCCATAACTGCTATCAGGTGGCGGCAAAGGATCATTTAAGCAACATCGCCTTCATCGGAAGACTGATCACTGGCGGTCATTTTGCCATGATTGAGCATTACCGGTATCTTTTTAAGGTCTCTAAGCAAATGTATGATTTGGCTTTGAATCTCAACAGTCCTTTCCTGACTCTTGTCAAAGGTAAGAAGAACTTATATCTATCCTGCTCCGTCCGTCCCTTGCTTGAAGCCAAGAAGTATGAGGAAATCCAGTTGGCTTCCTACCTGATTTCGGCTTTACCGGAAGAAGTCCGTACCAATGTCTTCCCACAGGCCAAACTCACCGAATCCACAGCCGAGATTGTTGATGTGGATGCAATCAAGTCTGAATTAGGTGAGGAAGACTACGATAAAGTCAAGTTTGTCACCTACCATCTGATTACTGACCGGGGAGTTACCCATGAAATCGTCCGCCACCGTCTTTGCTCCTTCGCTCAGGAATCCACCCGTTACTGCAATTACACCAAGGATAAGTTCTCCAATGAACTGGCCTTCATGAAGCCTTTAAGATATGATGATTTTAAAGACATCTACGATAAATTCTATCAGGAAGTCAGTGACACTTATTTTGAATTAATCAACAAAGGGGCCAAACCCGATGAAGCAAGAAGCGTCCTTCCTAACTCCCTCCGTGCCTCCATCATGGTCACCTGCTCTTTGACCGAATGGAAACATATTTTTGAGCTTCGCTGCTCCGATTTTGCCCATCCCGACATTCACCGCTTGATGGATCTAGTCAGGAAGGATATGGAAGCTAAAGCCATCCTATGAAAAAACTTGATTTAAGGATTCCTCTTGACCTGTCCGGGTTCGAAGGTGAAGAATCTGAACTTAATTTAGGCTTTGAGTTGACTTCCGATGAAAAGAAATCCTTTCACAATGTGATTGATTTCAAGGACTTGAATATTCAAGGTTTTCTAAGCGGTGCCAGTGACTTATATACGGTGAAGCTAGTCTGCTCAGGCCAAGTCAAGGTGTTGGATGCTCACGACCCTAAACGGGTGGATGAAATTGACCTGGATGATGAGACCGAAATCACCATTGATCCCCATGATGAGGAAAACTCGGATGTGCAGGCTGACAAGGATGGCGTTTATGATTTAAGAAGCTCCATCATTGCTCTGCTTTTCGATGCCATTCCGAAGAATTACAGTGAAATCCCCCTGAAGAAGATCGTGACTGAGGACTATACCCTGCTTTCCGAATCCGAACATGATAATGAGAAGAACCGTCTCTCCAATCCTTTCTCCGATTTAGATAGCGGCGAATTCGAAGACCAAAAAACGGTAAAGAAAACCGCCAAGAAAAAGGTTGTCAAGAAGACCGCTAAGAAGTAGTGTCCGCTGATTGAAAAACTGACCTCTAGCTAATGGCTAGAGGTTTTTTGATGGAAAAACTAAAAAATCATCCCACTTTGCTCCAAAAAATGTTTTGATTTTTAAATTAAACAAAAACAAAGAAAAACACGGTAAAAGATAGAAAAAAGTACATATTTTTGTTTTCTTTTAGCAAACTAAAAACACTTAGTTGCTAAATTAGTACTAAAATGTTTGCACTTGTGGGACAATGTGTATATAATGTGGGTGAAAGTGGAAGACCATCATGTTTTACGGTAACAAAGAGTTAACCATCGATGACAAAGGAAGACTTGTTCTTCCCGCACTCTATCGGAACGAGTTCCAGGGCGGCATTTGTTTTGCATGCTATGGCTTAGATATCTGCATCGAACTTTATCCCGAAGAGACTTACCGTAAGAAAGCTGACAAGATTACAAGCCTTAATGATTTCAATGAGACGGCTAGAAAGGTGAAAAGAACCTTCCTGTCTAACACCTTCGACGTTCAGATTGATTCGCATAACCGCATTCTTCTGCCCAAGCCTTTGGTTGAAAAGACTAAGACTGGAAAGAAGGTTGTGGCCGTAGGAATGTACGATCATCTGGAAATCTGGGACAGTGACGCTTATGCCAAACGGGCCGAGCAGGAAGAAGAAAGTTATCCGGCCGATGCTGATCAACTAATTGGTACCGATAAATGACCGCTTACAACTTCCACAATCCGGTAATGCTTAAAGAAGTTCTCTCCTTTGTCCCACCCAAGAAGCTCACCTACGTTGATATGACTTTAGGACGAGCAGGCCATGCCAGCAACATCCTAAAAATCCTCAAAAAAGGCTCCTCCTTCTATGGAATCGACCGAGATGAAGATGCCCTTACCTATTCTAAGAATCTCCTAAAACCCTATGAGAAGAAAGTTAGCCTTAATTTCCTTCATTCCACCTTTGCGGAAGCCATCCCGCTTTTAAAAGAAAACGGGCTCAGCCAAGCTGATTTCATCCTCTTTGATATCGGAGTCAGTTCGCCTCAGTTTGATGATCCTAAACGTGGATTCTCTTATCGTTACGATGCCCCTTTGGATATGCGGATGGATCAAGAGAGCAAACTAACGGCTAGCGATATCGTCAATACGTATTCCGAAAAAGATCTCTGTTATGTCTTTGGGACGTTAGGTCAGTGTCACATCTATTATCCAGTCGTGAAGAAAATCCTATTAGCCAGAACTGTAAAACCAATCAAGACTACTTTCGAATTGGTGGATATCATCAAATCATCCTTGCCCAGCCATGAATTAAACAAAAAAGGTCATCCCGCAAAACAGTTCTTCTTAGGACTAAGGTATGAAGTCAATCAGGAAATCCCCCAACTTAAAAAGGGACTGACAGAAGCAATTGAGTTTCTGGCCCCTAAGGGGAGATTAGTCATTATCAGCTTCAATTCTGAAGAAGACAAAATTGTCAAAGATACCTTCAAAGAATACATTGATTTACCTAAAAGTGACAAATATCATCCTATTATTGATGAAAAACAACCCGATTATCTCACCTTAACTAGAAAGCCGTTAGTGCCAGATGAAGAAGAAGTGGCTTTAAACAACCGTTGCAAGCCATCAATTCTCCGAGCACTGGAAAGGAAAGAGAATCATGAAAGACCGAATCAAAAGAACTGACTCCAAAAAAGTTAACCACCGCCTTCGCAATGCCTTCATTGCCATATGCAGTGTTTCTTTAGTTAGCTCCGCTATCCTCTTTGCTTCCATTAGCCAGCTGAGAAAAGACAATACGGAAATCAACGCCCGTTTAGCCGACTATACTGAAGAAATCAACCAAAGCGAAGAACAATCCAACAATCTATTGGTGAACCATAAATAGCTCGACAACAGCGAAAACTGTTTGATAATTCATAAGTAACCCTTTCAAAGATAAACCGGGTTTGTCCATTTCGCGGTTTATCGAGCTCGACTTAAAGACCGGACTTATCTGCCCGGTCTTTTTTTTGACACCAAAAAAGCCGGCTAGGACAGAATAGTCCTGACCGGCAATAAATAATCAGAGAGAGTCTAATAATGACGGTAGCAGGCTTTAGTGTCGATATCAGTGGTGATCAGCTTCATGAATTCATCCATCGTGACCGTCTTGCTGTCCTTCTCGCCATGAAGTCTGTAAGTGACGTTCTTGGATTCAGCTTCTTTAGCACCAATGACAAGCGTGTAAGGAACCTTCATGGTCTGAGAGTCATGGATACGGTAAGAAAGCTTCTCATTACGATCATCGACCTTGGAACGGATATCCTTAGCCTTAAGGGCGGCATTGAGAGAGTTAGCATAAGTCATCAAGTCAGCGGCATCGCTGCTGACAGGAAGAATACGGACCTGTTCCGGAGCCAACCAAGTCGGGAAGGCACCCTTGAAGTTCTCAGTGATGATGCCCACGAATCGTTCAATGGAACCGAAGATGGCACGGTGAAGCATGACCGGCTCTTTCTTGGTTCCGTCCTTGTCGGTATAGGTGAGATGGAAACGATGCGGCAACTGCATATCAAGCTGAATGGTTCCGCACTGCCAGATACGGTTGAGGGAATCCTTGAACTTGAAGTCAAGCTTTGGACCATAGAAGGCGCCATCGCCAGGATTGATTTGATATGGGATGTGATTCTCTTCCAGACAGGACTTCAGTTCGGCCTCGGCCTTGTCCCAAGTCGAGATCTTGCCGACATACTTGTCCAGAGGACGAGTGGATAATTCAATATGATAAGAAAGGTTGAACATCTTGTAGACGGAATCAAAGATCTTCAGAAGCTTTCGGACTTCTTCACCGATCTGATCAAAAGCCAAGATGATATGAGCATCATCCTGAGTGAAGCAACGGACACGGAAGAGACCGTTTAAGGCACCGCTGGCCTCATGACGGTGAACTAAGCCTAATTCCGCATAACGGAGCGGAAGTTCACGGTAGGAATGCAAATCATTAGCATAGCATAACATGGCACCAGGGCAGTTCATCGGTTTGATGGCATACGGCTTACCATCGATCTTGGTAATGTACATATTCTGCTTGTACTCTCTCCAGTGACCGGAAGTCTCCCATAATTCACGGGAAAGAATCTGAGGAGTCTTGACAACCATGTAGTTGTTATCCATCATCAGCTTCCACCAGAATTCCTCCAACTGATGACGAAGAATCATTCCGTTTGGTAACCAGAAGGGGAAGCCAGGACCATAATCAGAAATCATGAAGAGACCCATTTCCTTGCCAATCTTCTTATGATCGGATTCCTTACGTTCATCAAGAAGCTTCAGATAACCATCCAAAGCGGCCTGATCAAAGAAAGCAGTTCCGTAGACACGGGTAAGGGAATCATTCTTCTTATCAGCCTGAAAGTAGCAAGAGGAAGTAGACATCAGTTTGATAGCCTTAATGGCACCGGTAGACTTCATATGCGGCCCTAAGCATAAATCAGAATAGTCGCCCTGGGAATAAACTGAAAGCTTGGCACCTTTGTCAGCCAATTGGTCAATATGAATAAGCTTGTATTTCTGATCTTTGAAGATCGCCTTAGCTTCATCAACGGTAACATCCTTGCGGGTAATAGGCAGGTTCTGGGAGATGATCTTCTTCATTTCAGTTTCAATATTCGGGAAATCAGCTTCGGAAATCGGGTTGTTTACTTTAACATCATAATAGAATCCTTCATCAGTTGCCGGACCATAGGCAAACTGTGCTTCCGGATAAAGATGCTTGATGGCCTGAGCCATGACATGGGCAGCTGAATGACGTAAGACATGCAAGGCATCAGGAGAATCCTTAGTAATGACTTCAAAGCTGCAGTCAGAAGGAAGAACCTCATTCTTGTCGAAAAGCTCGCCATTGACTTTGGCACAGATCATCTTCTCACCTAAAGACATAGCAATCGACTTAGCAGCGTCAAGAGCGGTTGAACCATCCTTGATTTCTTTGACAGACTTGTCGGGTAAAGTGATTTTCATAATTTGATATATTTCTCTTTTCAGTTATTTATCTAATTCATGCAAAGCAAGACATCCAGCGGCTGCAATACCGACATCCTGACGGAATTTTGCATCATGAAGGACAATCGGATTGAAACGCCACGAAGCAATGGTAGCATTGGCGACTCTTTCCAAATCGGAAAGGAAGACATCGGAACTCTTCATGACTCCTCCGCTAAGAGCATAACCCTGGCAGTTGAAGAGCAGCTGCAGGTTAGCAAACCAGACACCGAGGCGTTTGAGCCAGATATTGTAGACCTTCAAAGCCTTGTCATCATGCTTGCGGACTAAATCAAAGAATTCGGCTCCATCCTTGACTTCCAACCCATTCATCTTGGAAAGACGGACTAAGCCA
>JBAXZY010000024.1:0-18636 GCA_041670045.1 Bacilli bacterium
AATTACTGTCCTATGTTCAAAACTACCTAAAATTGATTAGGTGATTGACGTTTACCTTGTGTATAACTGGTCATCCCGTTCAGTTTTCAAAGAGCGACCGTATTAAGTATTTTTCGTATCGCGCCTTTTAGACGCGAATAAGAATATACCATGGTATCAAGTCAGTGTCAACTGATTTCTCAGTTAATTTTTTTGACCCTTCATGGCTGCTTCGAACTCATCAGGGTTATAGCCTCTAGATCTTACTGGAGACCGTATTCTCTTCTTTGTGGAAGCAAGAGAAAGTATACGACATTAGCGGGCACAATTCAAGGAATATATTTGTTTTTTATAATATTTTGTTTCTAGAAAAAACTAAATTATTTATATATATAAATATATATACCTATTTAAGTGAAAAGAGGAATTAAAAAATCCCTCCAATCGTAGGAGGGATTAATTAATTATTTGTCTAATTGTTAGATGTGAAGATTGTTGAAGAGAGGATTCTGATATTCGGTGTCAGGATTGTAGCCATTTTCAATAGCATTCTTCTCATGCATCTGAGCTAAATCGGAATCCTGTCTGGAAGCATCGATTTCACCCATGTTGTGATAGGCTAATCCATATCCACGTTCACCGGCTAAGCAATAGTACTGATAAGCGATGTCTAAATTCTTAGGATCGGTGACTTTCTCACGATAGCCATCACCTAAATAGCAAAGAGCATAGGCACAGCCTTTCTTGGCAGAATCAGTGATAAGATCCTGACCCTTTTTCTCATCAGCAAAATCATTTTCAGCATCAAGATAAAGAAGTCCTAAGCAATACTCAGCTACACAGCCTCCCTTATCGACAGCTCTTTCAAAATATTTCTTAGCTTCCTTAATGTCTTTAGCAACAACATCCGTTTCGCCTTCGAATAAATAGCCAACGAAAGTGGAAGCACGGATAGAGCCATTGTCAGAAGCAGTCTTAGCAAATTCAAGTCCATCCTTCTTGTCAGCATCACTGGAAGTGGGATAATAAATTAAACGAAGGGCTTTTAACAATAATTGGTCAGCATCGACAACAGCCTTGACATCGACATTAGTTATCTTGGCCGGTTTTTCAACTTCGGAAACAACTGGAGCTTCCTTAACTTCAGGAACAACAGCAACAACCGGTTTAGCCTCTTCGACCGGCTTAGCCTCTTCGACAGGTTTAGCTTCTTCAGCAACAGGCTTTGCCTCTTCGACAGGCTTAGTTTCCTCAGCAGCAGGCTTGACTTCTTCCTTAGCAACAGTATCGGGAGAAAGGACCGGTGCAGAAACAGCAGATCCAGAAGAAAGTTCTTTTCTGATCTGAGCGGCTCTTTCCTTAGCAATCTCATCGCCATCCTTAGCGGCTAAATCATAAAACTCCAAAGCGTGGTTCTTATCAACTGGCTCAGTGCCTAATCCATAATAGAAATAGTCACCTAATTCCCGATGGTCCATGCTATCGCAGGGTTCACGGAAGAAATGAGTGACAGCCGCATCATAATACTTACGGCTTTCTTCGACGTTAGGTTCAAGACCCGGTACACCTTCACGGATTACTTTTCCGACTTCAAAGTAAGACTTGCCTTTCGTGGTTCCTTTTTTGGCTGATTTGTTGATAAGCTTCAGACCCTGATCGATTTTCTTGCCTTCACTAAGAAGATTCATACCGGCTTCGAGATTTTTATCGATATTTACCATAAACCATGCTCCTGTATAACTAGACTATATTATATATATGGGATAAATTAGTTTCAAGCCAAAAAAGCAAGGAAAAAAGTTAGATTTTAGCTAAAAAGGTCCGGGTGAAGCTTTCGTAAAGAGCAATAACCATCTTCCGAAACAATTAAGCTGTCAAGAAAAAGAACCTTCAAAGAGCCTAGCCGGGCGTTTATTTCACCAGTCATGCTGAGATCGGCATTGGATGGATTCAGGTTTCCGGAGGGGTGATTATGAATCAAAATCAGAAAAGAAGCTTCAACGTTAACGGCCTTTTTTACCACTTGGTCAATAGGAAGAAACACTTGACTGCTGGTCCCGAAGGTCATTTCCTCCAGGCAAAGAACTTTTCTTTTTTCGGATAGGAAAATGACCAATCCCAGTTCTTTAGTCTTTCCTAAAAAGAAGAAGCGGGTCTTTTCAAAGGCATCACTGGCCGACAAAATGGTTTCATCTTTGGCTAAAGGAAGCCTTTTGATCAATTCACCGATAGCTAAAAGCCGGAAGGCTTTGGCTTTCTTGACGCCATAGGTGTAAAGGCCTTTTTCATTTTTAAGGAAGATGCCTCTTAAACCCCCTTTCTCAATCAGAAGCCTTGAGGAGAGCTCCAAAACATTTTCCCGTTTGTCTCCAGTTTCAATCACTAAAGCCAAAAGCTCGACATCCGAGAGTGAATTTAGCCCTAATCGGTTGGCTTTTTCACGTGGCTTCTCTAAAAGAGTCCCCTCAAAGCAAGACAGCGGATTTAGTTCCATTGGAACGTGAAACCGCCAGGCAAAGTTGCCTTACCGCTTTTGGAAATGAAAAATTTGTAACAGATTATGGTTACTACCCCAATTGCTAATAAAGCCATGATGGCCGCTAAAGTGATGGCCTCACCGCCTTTCGTCTCTTTCAGTTCTGCCTCCGACAATGGTCTTAATTCCATAAATGGAAAATCCCCCTTCACCTATTGTTAGGTTCAAGGGGGATCTTTTTCTAAAAAACGCAAAGAATTATTTCTGATACTTCTTCAATTCAGCCACATAGTCCTGATACTTCTTCTTCTCACTGGCGACTTTGTCAGGATTGGCCTTAGCTAAGAAGTTTGGATTGTTGAGAACTTTCTCGCTGCGAGCAATCTCCCCCGTCAGGAAAGCGATTCGTTTAGCAATCAAAGCCTTGGTGGCCTCATTGTTTTCGTCAGTGATCTTCAAAGCAAAGGAAGTGAAGAAGATCAAATCCTTAGTGGTAGACGGAACGGAATTAATATTTTCACAAAAACCGAAACGTGTCAAATAAGGCTTGACGGCTTCTAAGTCGCTTGATGAACCGGAGAAACTTAAATCAATCTTGGCATTAGGTGCCTGACCGGTTTCGGATTTATGGGTTCTGATGCTCTTGATGGCATCCCGTAAGGATAAAGCCAGAGCGATATCCTTTTGATTGAATTTCTCATTGCTGCTGAGAGGATAGGTTTCCTCATACAAGGAATTCTTATGCTCAGGCAAATAGGAATAGATTTCTTCAGTGATAAAGGGAGCAAAGGGGAACAAGATCAGGAGAATCTTCTTCAGGATGTCATAAAGGACATTCAGAGTGACTGTCTTCTTCTTGTCGTCCTGACCCTGAAGAGTGACCTTAGTGTACTCAAGATAATCGGAGCAGAATTTATCGTAGACGAAGTCATAGACATAGTTGGCTGCCTGACCCAATTCATATTTATCCATGTTGGTCTTGACGGAATCCAAAAGCTGATCGAGTTCCGAGTAGATCCACTCATCAAGATAAGAAAGATCCTTAAGCTCCGGTTTCTGAGGTTTGAAGTCATTAGGAAGCAAAGAAAGAATATAACGGGAGGCATTCCAAACCTTGTTAAGGAAGTTATGAGCCGTGTCGACTTTGTTCATAGAGAAATTGATATCAAGTCCAGGAGTACCACCGGTGGCAAGAGCATAACGCAAGGAGTCAGTGCCGTATTCTTTAATGACATCAAAAGGATCAATGCCGTTACCTAACGACTTGGACATCTTCCTTCCCTGACTATCACGAACAAGACCATGAATGTAGACTTTCTTAAACGGCATCTTTCCAGTGAAATGCAGGCCCTCGAAAGCCATTCTCTCCACCCAGAAAAAGATGATATCGTAAGCCGTGACCATGACGTCGAGCGGATAATAACGTTTATAAAGAGGATCTTCAGTATTCGGCCAGCCTAAGAAAGCAAAAGGTGCCAAAGCGGAACTGAACCAAGTATCGAGAACATCCGGATCCTGGTCATAAAGATTGGGATCAAGAGGAGTCTCAGAGCAGACGACTTCCTTAGTCGCCTTGTTGGTATAGACAGGGATTCTGTGTCCCCACCAAAGCTGACGGGAAATACACCAGTCCTGAGTATTAGAAAGCCACTGATAGAAAATATCGGCGTATCTTTGCGGGAAGAACTCGGTCTTCTTGTCACCTTCCTGCTCTTTCATGACCGCTTTGCTTAATGGCTCCATCTTAACAAACCATTGCTTAGAAAGCATCGGTTCGACAACGGCCTTGCTGCGTTCAGAATGTCCGACATTGTGGACAATGTCCTCAATCTTAATGACGTTCCCGTCATCCTGAATTTTCTTGACGACTAATTTACGGCAGGCATAACGGTCAAGGCCGACATATTCCTTGGGGCAGTTTTCATTCATGGTACCATCTTTGTTCATCGTCTTAACTAACTTCAGGTTATGGCGCTTAGCAATATTGAAGTCGTTAGGATCATGAGCCGGAGTGCATTTCATGACACCAGTTCCAAAAGTCGGATCAACATATCTATCGGCAATCAACGGCAATAGTTCCCCGTTAGCGGGGTTAATGACTTCTTTTCCTTCCAATCCCTGATAACGTTTGTCATCCGGATTGTAAACAACGGCCTGATCGCCAAACATCGTCTCCGGTCTAGTCGTGGCCACTTCCAGATATTTCGAGTGGTCTTTGAACCAATATTTGAAATAATAGAATTTGCCGTTGTCCTGACTGTAAACGACTTCGATATCACTTAAGGCCGTCTGCAGTACCGGATCCCAGTTGATGATTCTTTCACCACGGTAAATCAGTCCTTCATCATATAAAGTCTTGAAGACATGATTGACAGCCTTGCACATACCCGGATCAAGAGTGAACCGCTCTTTAGAATAATCCATTCCTAAGCCTAAAGCCTTCCACTGCTTAGTAATGTAGTCGGCGTGCTCTTCCTTCCACTTCCAAGCTTCCCTCAAAAAGCCTTCACGGCCTAATTCGTATTTGTTCTTGCCTTCCTCTTTAAGCTTGGCTTCCACTTTGGCCTGAGTAGCAATGCCGGCATGATCCATATCCGCTAAAAAAAGAACATCATAGCCGGATAGTTTCTTATAACGGGCGATGATATCCAAAATAGTCGTGTTGGTGGCATGACCGATATGCAAAATACCGGTGACGTTGGGTGGCGGGACAATCATTGAAAAAGCCGGTTTCTTCTGGTTTTCCTTCAAATTAGCGGTAAAATATCCGCTTTTCTCCCAAAACTCTTCCTTACCTGCTTCAACATCCTCATGCGAATAGGCCTTAGCCATTTCTTTCATAAAAAAAGTGCCTCCATTCAAAGAATTGCTTTGAAGGGACGCACGAGTTTTCTCTTGCGCGGTACCACCCCTCTTCGGAATTGCCGCTACTTAATTTGCTGTGACTTGCTGAGACAGCACTCAGGGATTCTTCCTAGCTTAAGGACGACAGCGTTCAGTTCTTCCTGTCCCCTTCCACCATCACAAGGACTCGCTTTATTAGGAAAACGTCTGAACACCCTTCCTCTCAACGCTACGCAATAATTATAGACCTTTTAAGGTGATAGTCAAAAGAAACTACAGGGAAGAATAAATGTCTTTTCGTAACAACTCCAGACTTGCTTCATCGCTGCTGCTGACTTCAAAGCATTTAACAGGAGCGAGTTTATCTATCTGCAGCTTCAGATAGTGTTTGTCCGAAGACGACAGCTTATCGCATTTAGTGAAGACAAAGGCGTAGGGAAGCTTGATCTCGTCAAGATAGTCGGCAAACTGGTCATCAGCCGGCATCAAAAGACGTCTTGAATCAATCAGAAGGTAGACTTTCTTCAAAGCCGAATTGTCTTCAAGGTAGTCTTTCATCAGACCCTGGAAGCTTTTTCTCTCAAAAGTGGCGAATCCATAGCCAGGGACATCAGTCAGATAGAAGCGGTTATCAATCAAAGCATAATTGACAAAACGGGTCAGACCAGGAGTCTTGCTGGTCTTCATGAAACCTTTCCGTCTAAGCAAAGAATTAATCAGGGTGCTTTTTCCGACATTTGATCTTCCTAAGAACGAAAAAGCCGGCCGGTCGAAAAGAAAATCTTTTCGACTGACCGCACTTTTGATGAATTCAGCACTGAAAAACATCTTTTTCGGCATATTTACTTCGACTTCTTTTTCTTTTCTTTAGTAGCATTAGTGGCAGCGGGCTTTTTAGGTGAGGTTCTCTTCTCAATCTCTTTCTTCATAGAGGTGATATCGTCAAGGAAGACACCCTTGAAGAGATCCGGGACTTTCTTGACTTCGTAAATATTGAGGGAATCAGCGATTTCCTTAGGCAATTCCAGCTTATCCTTGTGGTTTTCAAAAGGAATGAAAACAGTCTTGATATGCTCACGGCTGGCAGCATTGCATTTCTCACGCAGACCGCCGATAGGCATTGAGTTGCCGCGTAAATCGACTTCACCAGTCATAGCCACATCATTTCTGATTCGGACTCCGCAAATGGCGGAGATAATGCACATGACGGTAGCAACACCAGCTGAAGGTCCATCCTTAGGAGTAGCACTTTCAGGGAAGTGAATATGGATATCGTGGCTAGAGAAGAAATCCGGATTGATGCCTAATTCAGGTCCGATGGACTTGACATAAGACAAAGCCGTTTCGCAGGCTTCCTTCATTACATCGCCTAAGTTTCCGGTGAGGATCAATTGACCCTTGCCAGGGAAAGTATTGACTTCGATTTCCAACACTTCACCACCGGCGTCAGTATAGGCTAAGCCGTTGATGATGCCGACTTGAGAGTCATTGACATCCTTGTCGTGAAGGAAGATTTCGGCTCCTAAATACTTCTGGACTTCCTTAGGAGTGACAACGAGATGATTCTTAGTGGGGTCACGTAAATAATCGACGGCAAACTTGCGGTCAATAGTACCAATCTTTCTTCGCAGTTCACGGACACCGGCTTCGCGGGTGTAATATTCGATGATGTAATCAAAAGCCTCATCCGTCCATTCGATCATGCCAGGCTTAATGCCGTTATCTTCTTCTTCCAACTTGATTAAATGGGTCTTAGCAATCGTCACCTTCTCAAACTTGGTATAAGTATTAAGCTCAATCATCTCCAAACGGTCGAACAGGGCCGGTGGAATCTTAGAAATATCATTAGCGGTGCAGATGAAGAGGACATGGCTTAAATCAAAAGGCTCATCAAGGTAGTTATCAGTGAAGATGGTGTTCTGTTCCGGATCTAGGACTTCAAGTAAAGCACTAGCGGGATCGCCATGATAGCCTCCACCATCGATTTTATCGATTTCATCCAATAAGAAAACCGGATTGTTGGTTCCGCATTTGTTGAGAGAGGAAATAATCTTACCAGGCATGGCACCGACATAAGTGCGACGATGGCCACGGATTTCAGCTTCATCAGATATTCCGCCTAAAGCGACCTTAGTGAATTTTCTTCCTAAAGCTTCAGCAATTGAAATAGCTAAGGAAGTTTTACCGACACCAGGGGCACCATAGAAGCAAAGAATCGGAGCCTTAAGGGAATTGGTAAGTTGCTTGACGGCTAAATACTGAAGAATACGGTCCTTCTGCTTATCGAGTCCATAGTGGTTATCATCAAGTACCTTTTTAACGGTATCCAAATCTTCGTTGTCTTTAGACGAGACACGCCATGGCAGATTGATCAATAAATCAAGATAAGTGTTGATGACACCGATTTCCTGAGAACCGGCCGGCATAGCCTTAAGACGGGTTAATTCGGAGCGGATACGTTTCTGGATGTTGTCAGGATAAAGCTCAGGATGTTCCTTAAGTTTCTTTTCATAAACTTCATCCGGGTCATCCCCATCGAATTCCTTGAGCTGATCCTTGACGACTTTCATCTTCTCACGCAAAACATATTCACGCTGATTCTTATCAATGTTATCGGAAACCTGCTTTTGAATATCGTATTCAATTTTGGAATCCAAATTGAAACGATCCAAGTCATTAGTGACTAAACGGTATCTTTCAATCGGATCCTTCTCTTCCAAAACCATCTGCTTGACAAAAGAGGAGGAAGAAAGGAACACGCAAAGGTTATAGGGAATGCTCTTAACATCAGGAACCGTCTGGGAGAAATCTGGTAATTCCGGAAGCTGAGGATATTTTTTACGTAAAGAAGCATAAGTGGAAGTGAACTTGCCGAGCATTTCATAGACTTTATTGTCTTCACGGTCATAAACCGGACGTAAGGAAATGCTAGCCATGACCGTTCCAGACTCGCTATCGACATTGAAATCCATTAAATCGACGGCGGCTTTTCCTAAAACGGTAGCCTTAATGCCTTGGGCATCAAGAGAAATATCGATGACACGGCAAAGACAGCCCACGGTTTTGACACCGGGCAGAATCAGATTATTAAAATCACCATAGACGTTATCGGAATTTGCAAGGGAGACAACTAATTCATCTCCTTTTCTTAAACGGGAAAGAAGATGCTGATCATAGTTGTTCAACGCAACGATGTGCATCTCCAGATCCGGTAAAGCAACATCTCGGCGATTAGGAAGGATAGGCAATCTTCTTGGTGAATAAGTATCCATACTAAAAACCTCCTATTGATTTATAGCACACTAAGCAAAAAAGGATAGAAAATATAATTATTTTGCTTCTTTCTTTTCATCAGCATTTTCAGCTTTGGCTTCAGTCTTGACTTCGGCCTTAGCATCAGCAACCGGCTTTTCTTCTTTCTTAGCAACCGGCTTCTTGTCGCCGTTTAAGACTAAGACGATATCCTGAACTCTCTCAGTAACAATGTTGGAGAAGATCTGGTTGATGTAATTGTTGATCTGAGCCTGAATCTGCTCATCGTTCATCTTCTGGCTCTTCAGATAAGAAGTGAAGCCATTAACGAACTTGTTGATGGGAGAGCCTAACTTGACTTCGACATCAGCCTGAGTAGGCATAGCAACCTTTTCAGCCTTAGCAATAGCATCATATACCAAAGAGGATTTAAGTTCAGCTAAAACGCTGTTCTTAACTTCCTTAGTGTAATCTTCCTCAGTCTTGTTGATAAGCTTGAGATACTGATCCATAGTCAGACCCTGCTGTTCAACAGAAGCCGAATCTTCATGCTTCTTGTTTTCAGCTAAGGAATCAATGACTTCATCAGCAATGGCAAACTCAGAAGCATCACGGCAGGCAACGAGATAATCGTTGACTCTGGAGCGATAGTAATTATCTTCGCTGGTCTTAGTTAACTTAGCCTTGATCTTGGACTTGAGTTCATTCAAATCCTTGGAGACATAGTCACCAGTCAAGGTAGTGGCAAAAGCATCGTCAATCTTAGGAAGAGAAGCTTCCTTGACGGCATTCAAAGTGACCTTGAAGACGACAGCCTTGGAAGTAAGAGGAGCCGGATAGTTGTCAGGCATAGTCAAAGCAACATCAAACTTCTCACCGGCCTTGTGACCGATGACCTGTTCTTCAAAGCCAGGGACGAAGTGTTTGCTGCCTAAGACTAAATCGAAGCCTTTGGCGGAACCGCCATCGAATTCCTTGCCATCCATTAAGCCGACAAAATCAATGTTAGTGGTATCACCGTCTTTGGCAGCACGGTCGACATTCACTAATTCTTCATTATCCTTAGCTAAACGTTCGAGTTCAGCTTCAATATCCTTATCAGTCACATCCTTCTTGACAACCTTGGAAGTAAGACCTTTATAGGAAGCTAACTTGGTGATGACCGGACGAAGAGTATAAACGACAGTGAAATTAGCCTCGGTATTGGAGAACTTCTCTAAAGAAACCTTGGGACGGATAGATCCTTCAAGTTTATTATCCTTAATGTATCCAGAGAACTCAGCATCCTTGCTGAAGTTATTGTCGAGAGTTCTTAATAACTCATCGATAGTCTCATCGGCTACATCCTGATTGCGAAGGTACTTGCTGGCTGCTTCAACAGGAGCTTTGCCCTTTCTGAAGCCAGGGACAGTGACGTTCTGGCTGAGTTTGTTGACGGCCTTGTGGCTAGCCTTATTGACTTCTTCTCCGTCGAACTGAACCTGAGCGGTTAAATGTCCGTTCTCGTTCTTAAATGTGTGATTCATATTTTGTGCTCCTATTTTTTATAAACAAGCTTACTAATTATAAGTACTGAATTAGACCAATTCAAGCAAAAAAGGGGGTAAGTTGCTAATTATGCTCAAAAAAGAGACTCACAGACAATCCTCAATGTTCAGAACTTCAGCAAAAGCGAGGAAATAACGGAAGGAGGAAATTAAGTCCATTAGTGCAATTTTCTTGTCCTTTTTGGCGAAAATGGCAAAGTCCCTGATAGCCGAGATGAGGAGAATTTCCGGTGTGAAATCAATGACTTCGCTTTTTTGAAAGGATTGGAAAGAAATGGAATCGAACCTTTTAGAAAGCAAAAGGATAAAGTCTTTATAGACTTCCTTGGATGATCGTTTAAGGCCACCCATTCTAGTAGGACTGGTTGCAGGCATACTTAAGAAAACACTCAAAGATGCTAAGGAGGCGATAACGGAAAGATAAAAAGTGTTTGATTCCACAAAGGAACCCTCTTCCTTAGCAGCTTTGATTAATGGCGTCAAATCATAATTCTTCATTTACCGATTTTCTTTAAATGCCAGATGTCATGGTTGTATTCCGAAATGGTACGGTCAGAGCTGAACCAACCTGAGTAGGCGATATTGACAAGACACTTTCTCGCCCATTCCTTCCTATCAAGATAGAGTCCTTCAATCTTCTTGGAGGCTTCGAGGTAACTATGGAAATCCTTAAGGACTAGATATTCATCACTGCGATACATGATTTCATCGTAGATCATCTGGAACTGGGATTTGTCTTTAGAGAAGGTTCCATCAATCAAGCTGTCAATGACGGCTTTGACATTGGGATCTTCGTTGTAAACATCCCAAGGATTGTATTTATTCTCGAATTTGAGTTTCTTGACTTCATCTTCCTTAAGTCCGAAGATAACACAATTTTCCGGTCCAACAAGCTTTGAGATTTCAACGTTGGCGCCATCCAAAGTGCCTAAGGTAAGAGCACCATTCATCATGAACTTCATGTTGCTAGTACCGCTAGCTTCCTTTCCGGCTAAGGAAATCTGTTCAGAAATATCGGAAGCAGGAATGATAATCTGAGCCTTGGAAACACCATAATTTTCGATGAAAACAACTTTCATGTACTTAGAGATTTCGGGGTCTTCGTCAATTGTCTTAGAGACCGCTAAGATCAATTCAATGATTTTCTTAGCATAGGTGTAACTAGGTGCAGCCTTGGCTCCGAAAATGTAAGTATGAGGATAGATACGGAAGTTGTGATCAGCTTTCATCTTCTCATACAAATGAATGATTCTAAAGACATTAAGCAGCTGTCTCTTATAAGCATGCAATCGCTTGATCTGAACATCAAAGATAGAATCAGCCGAAATAGTCATCTGATTCTCTTTTTTAATCAGGTCGATCAAAGCCAGTTTATTGTCACGCTTTATCTTATTGATTGCATCTAAGCCGGCATCATTGGATTTCTTATCGCTGGTATAAGGAAGAAGCTTCTTTAAATCTTCCGGGTTCTTGATATAGGAATCTCCAATCAAAGAAGTAATGTAACTAGAAAGTTCCGGGTTAGCGACTAACAGGAATCTTCTGTGAGAGATGCCATTAGTCTTGTTATTGAACTTCTCCGGATAAATGGAATAGAGGTCCTTAAAGGTCTGAGTCTTCAAAATTTCCGTATGCAGGTTAGCGACGCCGTTGACCGAGAAGGCAACATTGATGGCTAACTGACACATATTGACATTGCCATCCTTGATGATGATGCAATTAGGAATCTTGTCCTCGGGGACATTGATGCTATGAAGATACTGCAATACCCGACGGTTGATTTCCTCAATGATCATATAGACTCGAGGTGCCACGGAGGCAATGTAACGGCAAGGCCACTTTTCCAAAGCTTCTGGCATAACGGTATGGTTAGTGAAAGCAAAGCACTTCTTGCAGATAGCCATGGCATCATCCCAGCCATAGCCATTTTCATCCATCAAAATACGCATCAGTTCCGGAATAGACATGATAGGATGGGTATCATTGAGCTGGAAAACATAATGATCATATAGATGATCAAGGTTGCCATAGATCTTCTTCTCCCGGTTAGTTGCAAACTGAATGCCGGAAGAAACAAGGAAATACTGCTGACGGAGACGCAATAGTTTTCCTTCTTCGGTGGAATCATCCGGATATAAGCCATGGGTGATGTCACGGCAGAACTTCAGATAAGAATTAAAGTCGGCATTATTCGGCATTTCCTCATCAGAAGGCTCGGCATACCAAAGTCTTAAGGTATTGGTGATTTTATTCTGATAACCGATAATCGGAACATCATATGGAACAGCTAAGACGGAATAGGCATTAGTGGTTCTCCATCTGATATCGCCGTTCTCGGCCCGATAGGTTTCCGGATTGCCATAGAATCTAACGGTTACGGCATCATTAGGTTTTCTGATTTCCCAAGGGCAGCCATTTAAAAGCCAAGTATCAGGGAACTCTTCCTGTTTTCCGTTACGGATCTTCTGACGGAAGAAGCCATATTCATAACGGATGCAGTTACCATGTCCTGGTAATCCTAAAGAGGCTATTGAATCCATGAAGCAGGCGGCTAAACGACCAAGACCGCCGTTACCAAGGCCGGCATCAGGTTCAGCATCCTCTAAGTCTTTGTAGTTGATTCCCATTTCGGATAAGGAAGACTTGATTTCATCCAAAATTCCTAAGTTATAAAGGTTAGTGGAGAGCATCTTTCCCATCAGGAATTCCATGGAAAAATAAATCAATTGCTTCTGATTGGACTTAATAACTTCACGTTTGCAGTCCTTGCCTTGAATATTGGCAAAGTCACGGATAATGGTTCCTAAGATATCATATAATTCAAAGGGGTGAAGATCAGAAGGATCACGGCCATATTTTTCAACACAGCGGGAAGTAAATAAGCTCTTAAAAAATTCGTGGAATTGTTTTCCTGGTTTAATTTCAATCATTTTAGATTACTCCTTTTTTGTTGTTAAAATGAACTGAAGCGAATCAAAGTGCAGCTTTATTATCTTTTTGAATGGTTTTAGTTCCGTCTTTAAAGAGGGTAGGTTTTAACTTATCGGCATTGGTCTTACGGTAGACAAGATAAATGGCACCAAAAGAAGGAATCTTAAGGGTGATCTTGAACTTCTGGTTATGGATGCCGTTGCCATGCGTAGTCAGCGGATTAGGATTGAACTGGTTCCAGCCACCATAGATGGCCTTATCGGTATTAAGGATTTCCTCATAGGTTCCTTCATAGGGAACACCGATATCATAATCCCAATAAAAATTCGGAGTCATATTGAAGATGAAAACCATGCATTCATCATCGCTTTCACGTTCAAAGACATACACCGACTGTTCGGCATTATCAGCCATAATCCAGCTGAAATGGACGGGGTTGTATTCTTCATCATAAAGCGCGGAATGGTTACGGTAGATGAAATTAAGATCTTTCAGTAAATGCTGAACTCCGGCATGCTTTGGATACTGGGTGACATTGAAAGCTATCGGCTGGAATTCCTTCCATTCATCGAAAGTGGCAATTTCATTGCCCATGAAATTAAGTTTCTTGCCCGGATGTGCAAACTGATAGGCGTAAAGGTTGCGGACATTGGCAAACTTATTATCGTAGTTGCCCCACATCTTATTGACTATCGAACCTTTCATGTGAACAACTTCGTCATGAGAGAGCGGAAGGACGAAGTTTTCACTATAGAAATAAGCCATTGAGAAAGTTAACTGATTGTGGCAGTATTTGCGGTACACCGGATCCTTAGCGTAATACTTCAAAGTATCATTCATCCAGCCTAAATCCCATTTGTAATCAAAGCCAAGGCCTTCATCAAATCCGCCTTTAGTCACATGACCATAGGCTGACGAATCTTCGGCAATCATCATAATAGATGGCAAAAGTGCATGAACATAACCGTTAGCCCGCTTGATGAATTCAACGGCTCCGGTATTGGTCCCTTTTTGAACATTTCCGTCCCAATAAATGATATTGGAAACCGCGTCAAAGCGGAAACCATCAAGATGAAAATAGTTGCCAAAATAAAGTACGGAACTGATTAAGAAGCTTCTGACAGGATCTTTGGCTAAATCGAAATTCTTGGTACCCCATTGAGAGAATTCATGTTCGTTAGCATATTCAAAGACACAGGAACCGTCAAACTTCTCCAAGCCAAAAGGATCAACGGCAAAATGGACCGGTACGAAGTCCATGATGACTCCAATTCCGGCTTTATGCATCTTCTCGACAAACTGAGCAAAATCAAAGCAGGTTCCCCATCTGGCATCGATAGAATAATAGCCTAAGGATTGGTAACCCCAGCTTTTATCGTTAGGATAGGAATTAATCGGTAAAGCTTCCACATGGGTATAGCCCATTTCCTTTAAATAAGGGATCATAATGTCGGCTAATTCCGAATAATTGTACTCACTGCCATCTTCTTTTCGTTTGAAGGTTCCGGCATGGAATTCATAAATAGAGACCGGCTTATTGAAGCAGCGATCCCTCTTTGCAACAAAGTCGCCATCGTTGATCTTAATCTGATTGATGTCAACTAAATAAGAGCAGCTTCCTTCTCTTGCTTCATCGCCGAAAGCGAAAGGATCCTGTTTATCTTTCCAGAAACCGTCGCAGCCTAGGATGTGGAATTTGTATTTCTGACCATCTTTGGCCTCAGGAACAAACAATTCATAAAGACCCCGATAATCGATTTGCTTCATTTCCCCAAGCTTTGAATCCCAGGAATTAAAGTCACCAATCACCATAATTTGCTTAGCCATCGGAGCGTAAGCACGGAATGTGTATCCAGTTACGCCATCGACAGTGGTCTTATGTGCTCCAAAATACTTATAAGCATCTGGGCAGTGTCCCTGAAGGTAGTTTTCAAAAAAGGCATAATTGTCCATTTAACTAGCCCCCAAATTTAAGACGAACTACCAAATTATAACACATGAGCTTAAAAAGTAAGCTAATACTTTAATTGAAGTCTTGTAAACCGGTCATGTGCAAACTAAAATAGTTCAAAGACTTTCATCTAGGGAGAAAATCATGTCTAAAAAATTCAAAATTATGTGTGTCAACGCCGGTTCCTCTTCATTGAAGTTCAAATTATATGAAATGGATGAGAAAGCCATGGGTGTTAAGAAACTGACTGACAAAGCCAGTTACCTGACAACTCTTACTTCCGGAATCGTTGAAAGAATCGGTCATGATGACGCTATTTTCACTATCAAGAAGCCAGGTGGCTATAAGAACACCAAGATTCTTCCGGTCAAGGATCATGGCGTTGCCGTCCAGCTAGTATTAAAGGGATTGCTCGAAGAGAACATCATCAAGAGTTATGATGAAATCGATGGCATCGGTAACCGAATTGTCCAAGGTGGCAGTTACTTCTCCGATTCCGCAGTCTTTGACAAAGATACGGCCGACAAGATCAGAAAACTTATTCCATTAGATCCTTTACATGCTCAGGCTCACTTAACTTGCTATGAAGCTTTTAAGAAGGCTTTACCCAATGTCGGTGAAGTTGCCGTCTTTGATACTGCCTTCCATCAGACCATGGCTCCTAAGGAATACATGTATGGTCTCCCTTATGAATATTATGAGAAATATCAGGTCAGACGTTATGGTGCTCATGGCACTTCCCATAAGTATCTTTCTATCGTTGCTAAGGAAAAGTATCTTCCTAAGAAGAAGCATACGGATATCATCACCTGCCATATTGGCTCTGGTGCCTCCGTATCCGCAATTCATGATGGCAAGATAGTTGCTACTTCCATGGGTCTTACTCCTTTAGCTGGCGTCATGATGGGCTCCAGAACCGGTGACATTGATCCTTCCTGCATGCCTTACTTATGCCGTTGCACTGGCAAGACCGTTGATGAAATGTATGATATCTACAACCATGATTCCGGTGTCTTAGGTGTCAGTGGCATCTCCAACGATACCCGTGACGTCGAAGCTGCTGCTAAAAAAGGCGACAAGAAAGCAATCTTAGCTATTGAGATGTATGCTCAGCACATTGCCGACTACATCATGATGTATTATGGAAAGCTTGGAAGATGTGACATGATCGTCTGCTCCGCCGGTGTCTTCGAGAATGCGCCTTTGTACCGTGAAGAGACTTTTAAGCTCTTGAAGGAAGCCTTAGGCATTAAGATTGATTCTAAGAAGAATAAGGTCACTGTCTTAGGCAAAGAAGGATTCATCTCTACTAAGGATTCTAAGATTCCGGTCGTTGTCATCCCAACTGATGAGGAACTGATGATTGCTTTAGATACCGCCCGTATCCTCAAGCTTTAAAAATTTCCTTTACTTCGTATATATAATCTATGAGGAGGCTAATAAGATGAATAACTTAAAAACAAAGTTGTTTCTTTCTCTATTAGCCTCCTCTTTTTTATGTCCTTCCTGCTCTAATTCTGAAAGCCGCATCTATCTGACTAAATCCGAAAACGTTGATAGTTTTGTGATGATCCAGGACGTCAAAGAACTGAATTCGATTACTAGATACGGAGACAGCCTGGTCATTGTCACTAAAAGCAGTTGCCATTACTGTGATTTGCTGTATGGTATTTTAAGTGACTATATTTCCTCCACCCATGAAATAATCTATTGCATTGATGTCTTGACTTATTCTGAAGCTTATGAGGCCAGTGATAATCAAACCGGGGAATATGCTTTGCAGTATCCGCTGATAAAAGTTACACCCACTTTCCTTTTCTATAAAGATGGTAGTTTGAAAGAAGCTTATATCAATGGTGTAACTGAAGCCAAGTTTTCCGCTTTCATGGATGAAAAAACTTGCCCACTAAATTATTATTGTCTCAACGATCTAAGCTTAGTCGAGGGAAAAGGTTACTATGTTTTTGATTTGGATGAAGAGGAAGACACTTTAAGTTTCACGACTACAGCTTTAGACAAGAAAATCCGGGACCTTCCAGATGCCCCGATTTGCTTCACTTACCGTAGATGCCCTGACTGCACTTCTTTATTCAAGAATGTCTTAGTTTCTTATTTTTCATCTTCTTCTAACAAGCTTTATTATTTTGAGACCGAGCCCTATTATTTATTGAAAAACAGTTCTGATGAGACGAAGAAAACCACAGGGCTTAATAAATGGTCCGCATTTTCAGCCAAGTATCATTTGACCGACTATGAATTAACTGATAGCCTCAATAATCCTACCGGTGTAGTCCCAACCTTAGTCCGTTATTCGTCTTCAGGTTATCGGGTAGCTGTCTATAGCAATGAGAGAAACCCTTACCTAAATTCTGATAATTACCTTCAATACCAAACCTCCTTCTATGACGAAGTAAAGAAATTGAAAAGCGATTCCAAGGTAAGTGATACTAGTTCTACCTCTGCTTCTTATTTAAAGGCTTTGGGGGAACTTAAAAAGAAAGCACAAAGTTATGATGCTTCCCAAGTTTCGGCTTTTCTGAATGAAGCAAATGAATAAAATTTTTTCTTTCGTGATACCTCTATTCCTGTTAGGAGGTATTTCTTCCTGTAATCAGCAAAATGAGGCCTTGATTCCTTATTTTTCCTACTCAGACACCAGTTCAAATGAATCAGTCAAGACTTTATTGGCGCTATCAAGTAATGAGGTTTCATCCCTGATTGAAAAGAAAGCTTCCTTTCCACTATTTGTAAGAGGATCAACCTGTGATTCCTGTTCGACATTTAATCTTTATCTGAAAAGTTTTCTAAATGCCGAAGACCTTCTTTTGCCTACTATGACATCAGCGGAATATTCTTTGGTTTCTTCTTCATTGACCATTGATTCGGATTCCGTAGTTTTCTATAAGGAAGGTTCCATACTAGCTTCAAAGACCATGAGCGACGAGTACTATAACAGCAAGGCTTTGAAGTCTTTGTTTTTTAGATATGGATTCTCTACCGGCATCACTATCTTCAATTCCGGTTATATCCAATCCGAAGATGACTATTCTTTTCTGACCATCAATGATTCTTTGACTGATTCAAATAATCTGACACCTTTTGACTTAGATGATTTCAAGGGAAAAACATTGAATATCTTTGACTTCGATAATTTATCCTGGCCGGACTTTCAAGAGTATTTGATTCAAAACAAAACAGCCTTTCAGAATGTTCTTTTCTTCTCCAATGAGGAATTAAAAAAAGCTGGGCTTTGGACTCAGCTTAATGTTGATAAAACACCTGACATTCTAGGTTTCCATATCATCTTGACTTACTCTTTAGAAGGTCTTCCAACTCTCAGTCAGAGCAATAAGTTTTGATTTCTACTTTAAAGCGTCACAAGCCGAAATAAAGGCTGGGAGCTGATCCAAAGAAGTAAGTTTGCATCCAGCGGCAAAATCATGTCCGCCTCCACCAAACTTGGTAGCTACAGAGGCGACAAAAGTGCCAGCTGATCTTAAGGATACCCGCCATTCATGTTTAGCGACATCCTCAGTAATAGAAGCCACCACTCTGACACCTTTCAGGTTTCGGAAAGTGTTGATATGAAGGTTTCCTTCATCAATCGTCATTTTCAAATCATCCATGGTCTTCTGAGAGAGAACATAATAGCAGAC
>JBAXZY010000025.1:0-18318 GCA_041670045.1 Bacilli bacterium
CCTAAGTCACGTAAGCCCTGAACTTCGGACTGAACAATGGCTTTAGGAAGACGGAATTCCGGAATACCATACATTAAGACGCCACCGGCCACATGCAAAGCTTCAAAGACGGTGACTTCATAGCCTTTTCTAGCTAAGTCACCGGCACAGGTAAGGCCAGAAGGGCCAGAACCGATAACAGCTACCTTATGACCGTTCTTCTTAATATCAGCCTGAACCGGCTTAGTATTAAGACGGTGATAGTCAGCTACAAATCTTTCCAATCTTCCAATGCCAACAGGTTCCATGAACTTGCCAGTCGGCTTATGGGTAACAGGATCCATGATTGGCATCTTGTTCTTGATGCATTTGCCTTCACACTGCTTTTCCTGCGGGCAGACACGTCCACAGACAGCCGGAAGAGCCGATGACTGAGCAATAACCTGATAAGCCTTTTCAAATTCGCCTAAGGACACTTCATGAATGAAAGCCGGAATATTGATCTGAACTGGGCAACCCTTGACGCATCCAGGGTTTTTGCAGTCAAGACATCTCTTAGCTTCATCAATAGCCATCTCAGGAGTATAACCTAAAGTTACTTCTTCGAAATTATGGGCTCTAACTTTTGGATCCTGAGTCGGCATCGGATTCTTAGTGGGACGCATATTAATAGCCATAAATTACTTGACCTCCTTCTTGAAGAGATTGCAAGTTTCTTCATACTTGTGTCTCTCCCAGGCGCGATATTGACCATTTCTCAGCATAGCGGAATCAAAATCAACTTCATGACCATCGAAATCAGGTCCATCAACGCAGGCAAACTTCAGCTTGCCACCAACGACTAAACGGCAGCCGCCGCACATACCGGTTCCATCAATCATAATCGGGTTCATGGAGACAACGGTCTTGACGTTATACTGCTTAGTCAACAGGCAGACGAACTTCATCATAATGATAGGCCCGATAGCAATGACTTCGTCAAAGTTGGCGTTGTTCTTGATTTCTCTTTCCAAAGCCGCAGTGACTAAGCCTTTCTCACCCCAAGTGCCATCATCTGACATTCTGAGGAACTTGTCGGAGCATTTGGTGAAATCATCTTCGAGGATAACTAAATCCTTGCCACGGAAACCGACAATAGAGGTAACCTTGGCACCTTGCTTATGTAAGGCTTCGGCAATTGGAAGAGCGATAGCACATCCGGCGCCACCGCCGATGACGGCAACGTTCTTCAAACCTTCTAATTCAGAAGGACGTCCTAAAGGACCGACAAAATCTTCTAGGTAATCGCCTTCTTCCTTATGATTGAGCTTCTCAGTAGTAGCACCAACCACCTGGAAAATAATGCTTACCGAACCTTTTACTGGGTCGGTACCAGCAACAGTGAGAGGGATTCTCTCGCCGTCAGCGTCAGTTCTTAAAATAATAAACTGACCCGGCTTTGCCTTCTTGGCTACATAGGGAGCTTCAATAGACATACGGGTAACCGTAGGATTGAGGACTTCCTTAGTTAGGATTTTGAACATGAACGGCCTCCTTGTGATCGATTGTTCTTGAAATAGTCTACTATAAAAAGGAACGTAGAAATAGAAAAATGACTAAAAAGTATCTTTTCTAACGAAAAAGCCAGCCCGAGAGGAAAAGGCTGGCTTTCTATAAGGGGAAGGATGTATTAGAAATTGACTACCGTATCGTAATAGCAGGCCTTAAGGACCTTAGCCATCAATTCATCATCCATCTTGCGGGGATTCTCAGGAGTGCAGGCATCTAAGACGGCATTATGGGCAATGTTTTCGTATTTTTCTAAGAATTCACTTTCGATGACTCCGAATTCCTTCAAGCCATGCGGAATGTTCAAATCACGGTCTAACTGTCTGACACGGTTGATGAGGTTCTGAACCTTCTCATCTTCAGTGTTTCCGCCTAAGCCGAGATAATCGGCGACTTCGGCATATCTCTTGTGAGCTCTGGCGTCATGAGCGTTGCATTCAATGGTGTGAGGAAGATACATAGCATTGGCACAGCCATGCGGAACATGTCCGGTGGTGAAAGCGGCACCAGTCTTGTGAGCTAAGGAATGGGTGATACCTAATAAGGCATTAGTGAAAGCCATACCGGCGATGCACTGAGCATAATGCATTTCGCCACGGGCTTTAACATCACCATTGTAGGAAGCTAAGATATTGTCATTAACCATCTTGGCACCCTTTAAAGCTAAAGGATCAGTGAAATCAGTGGCAAAAGTGGAAACATAAGCTTCGATGGAATGAGTCAAAGCATCCATACCAGTCCAGGCAACGGTATTTTTAGGCATAGTCTGCGGAAGAGCCGGATCAACGATAGCGACATCAGGTGTGATTTCGAAGTTAGCTAAAGGATACTTGATGCCTTTTTCCGGATCAGTGATGACAGCAAAGGAAGTGACTTCAGTTCCGGTTCCGGAAGTGGAACCAATGGCGCAGAAATGAGCCTTAGTTCTTAAAATCGGGAACTTTCCAGCGACCAAATCCTCGAACTTGGTATTCGGATATTCATATAAGACCCACATGGCCTTAGCAGCATCAATCGGAGAACCTCCGCCAATAGCAACGATCCAATCAGGCTGGAAGGCTTCCATGGCTTTGGCACCACGGATAACAGTAGCAACCGTAGGATCATTCTCAACGCCTTCAAAAGTCTGGACTTCGAATCCAGCAACCTTTAAATCATTGACGACCTTGGCTAAGAAACCGAACTTCTGCATAGCATGACCACCGCAAACAACAATGGCCTTTTTGCCTCTCAGATTTTTGATTTCGCTGAGAGCGTCATCTCCGTAATAGATGTCTCTTGGTAATGTGAATCTCATTTTTGTACCTCCTATTGAGTACATAATAAATATAAAGGATGAAAATGGTCAATTCAAGCACAAAAAATGCGCACTTTAGATATAATAGAAAAACTATAATAAAATGATAAAAAATAAGGCATTTATATAAAAGAAAGCGGTTACCTATATAATGCAACCGCATACAATACGCTTAGAAAATGCTTATTTGATAGCTACGAATACTAATTTTGAGTGCTTAATTTCCATTTTGGTGAGCAAACTTATTCAGACATTTCAAACAAGGAAAGTCTTTCTTTTGAATTTAATTATTTTCAAAAGTAATTTCATAGCGCTAAACACTTCATTTCAAGGCACTTTTTTGTAGATTAAATATTTCATTATTCTTAATAACGTTATATAATTTATGGCAGGAGATAAACTATGGCTGCAAAACTATTGTTGGATTCCAATAAAATCTATCACAAAGAGTTTGAAGGCACAAAGCCTGGCTACGATGCTTTACAGGTCGACTCTTTTTTGGACATCGTAATCAAAGACTATGATACCTTTGCCAATTATGTCACTGATTCGGATAAGGAACTTGATGAGCTGAAAAGCAAAGTCACTCTTCTCAATCAGCAGCTTTCGAAAGTGGAAGCTGAAAATGTCTCCCTTAAGAACAAGCTTAACGGCATTGGAGCCAATTCCGATGCTTCACTGAACAATCTGGAGCTTCTCAAACGAATCTCCGCTTTGGAAATGGCCTTAAGCAAAGCAGGTATTAATCCGAATACGGTAGAGTAGTTTATTCCGACCTAGATGACTGCAGGAGGGAGCAATCCCTTTTGAGGAAAGTCCATGCTCGCGCTCTCTGTGATGAGAGCAGTGTTTGCGCCAGGTTAATAAATAAGCCTGGGTCGGGAGGAGTCCCGAACGGCGGAAAAGAATCTAAAGCTTCGGCCATGATGTCTCTTCCATAAAGCTCCACAGTGACGAATCCTAGAGGAAACTTTAGGGATGCAACGCTGGAAAGCCCCACAAGCGAGAAACCTAAATTTTGGTAAGGGAAGCGCCGAGAGGGAATGATAACCTCGAAGAGCAGGCTAATAACCTAGATAAATTGTCATCCTCGACATAACATGGCTTACCGGGTCGGAACTCACTTAAATTAAATGAAAGGAACCAAATGAACACCCCAAATAAAATCACTTTGTCACGTTTCTTCTTCGCTATAGTTATGATCATCATCTATTGCCTCAATTTCTTACCTAACGCTAGTTCCTTTGCTCCGATGCTTGGAACCTCGGGATTTAACTGGATTGACTTAGTCTGTGCCATTGTCTTTACAGTAGGTGCCATAACGGATTCCATTGACGGACATCTTGCAAGAAAGCATCACTTAGTTACCAACCTAGGTAAGTTCCTTGATCCTTTAGCTGACAAGTTCTTGGTTGATTCCGCTTTGATTCTTTTAGCCACTAAGGTTGATCCTAATGGCAAATTTTATTTGTTCCCTGCCATGGTTGTCCTTTTTGTTGGCCGAGACTTAGCGATGGATGGCTTAAGAATGATTGCTAATTCCAAAGGAAGAGTCTTAGCCGCCAACATTTACGGGAAAATCAAGACGGTCTTAGAAATGGTCGCCATTCCGGTCATTTTCTTAAACGGCTTCCCTTTCAACTACTGCGACTTCCAAGGCTTAGGAAACTTCCAGTACACTTATGTCATCACTAACTGCTTAGCCTTCATTGCCTTAGCTATGTCTCTTATCTCCTGCTTTATTTATTTCAAACAGAATTACGATGTCTTAAAAGAAGAAGGGACTAAGAAATAAGATGGAACGCAAAGAATTGCTTGATTTATTAGTTAAGAACAAACTTACCCTTTCCGCTATGGAGAGTTTGACCGGCGGCTTGTTTGCTGCCTCTTTCACTTCTATCCCCGGTGCCAGCCAAGTCTTTAAAGGGGCGGGAGTCACTTATGTCGATGAAGTCAAGGAAAGCTTCGGCGTCAAAAAAGACACCATCAATGAATTCGGTGCCGTCTCCCTTCAGTGTGCTAAGGAAATGTGTCTCAAGGCATCCAGTTTCTTTAATACCGACTGTGCCGTTTCCTTTACCGGGAATGCCGGACCTACGGCAAGTGAGAATAAACCCGTTGGCTTAGTCTTCATTGCCATTAAAGTAAAGACTCATCTTTATTCCTATAAACTCTCATTGACAGGCGACCGAGAAGAAATCAGAAAGCAATGCGTTGATTTTGCCTTTTCGACCCTGATTGAGAAAATAAAAGGATTATTGGAAAATAATCCGACATCAGCTATATAGTCATTGAAAGGTTAATAATATGGATAAAACCAAAAAGAATGATGCCGTTAAGCCGGTCGAAGCTGAGAAGGACAAGGCACTAGAAGCAACTATCAAGGATATTCGCAACTACTATAACGATAAAGGAATCATCATGAAAATGGGTGAGACCCCTTCAATCGATGTAGGAGTTATTCCCTCAGGATCCATGCTTTTGGATGCGGCCTTAGGAGTAGGCGGATATCCTAAAGGAAGGATCATTGAAATCTATGGTCCGGAATCATCCGGCAAAACCACGATGGCTCTTGAAGCCATTGCCCAGGTTCAGAAACTGGGCGGAAGAGCTGCCTTCATTGATGCCGAACATGCTATCGATCCTGATTACGCCAAAGTATTAGGCGTGAACATCGATGATTTGATTCTTTCCCAGCCTGATTACGGCGAACAGGCTCTGGAAATCGTCGACATGCTTGCTAAATCAAATGCCATTGACATGATTGTCATCGACTCAGTAGCTGCCTTAGTGCCTAAGGCGGAATTGGAAGGAACTTTCGAAGATTCCTCCGTGGGCTTACAGGCTCGACTGATGTCTAAGGCTTTACGAAAACTGGCCGGCATCCTTTCTAAGAGCAACTGCACTGTCATCTTCATCAACCAGCTCAGAGAGAAAGTCGGTGTCTTATACGGCAATCCGGAGACAACTACCGGTGGCCGAGCTTTGAAGTTCTATGCCACTATCAGAATTGAAATAAGACGTGCCGATCAGATCAAACAGGGCGATAAGATCATTGGAAACGTAGTCAACATCAAAGTCGTCAAGAACAAGGTGGCTCCGCCTTACCGTTCCTGCCGTGTGGATATGATTTATGGCTTTGGAATCTCCCATGAGCATGAATTGGCCCAGTTAGCCTGTGATACGGGAATCATTGAAAAGTCCGGTTCCTGGTTCAGTTATCAGGGTGAGAGATTAGGTCAGGGCATTACTAGCATCTATGATTGGTTTAAAGCTAATCCGGATATTCAGGAGAAGATCGAAGACCAGGTCCGTGCTTCCTTGAATCCTAAGAAGGATGATGAAGCCAGCAAGGATAAACCGGTTGCGACTACGACGGCTAAAGCCGCTGACGACGATTAGTTAATACTTGGGGGCCAAAAGCCCCCATTTTTAATTCTTCTTTCCGTCAAAGAAACCTGCGGTCTCCGTTTCCGGTTTTATTTACAAAATCAGGGACCTGTTTTAACCTAAACAAGAATCAGTCTTCTTATATTAAGGGTATTACTTCCATTTCTAGTAAAATCAGCCCTACTTCACTGTTATAAAAGTAGCCTTTTTCCGTATAAAAAGGTAGGGCTTACTTCTTTTTGAACTGAAAAAAACGGGTCCGTTTGCTTTTTTGCTATTATTGAACGAAAAAGGATACTGGAAATTGGATTTTATTATATAATAATTTCAGCAGATAGAAATATCGGCTTTAACATAAAAGATTTATGGGTTTAAGTATTGTGAAGCATAGACGTTCTCTGTTTTTAATCTTTTAATGAGATAGGTTCCAAAGGCGCAGTGAACCGAGTCTTTTTCTTGACTGCTCCTAGAAAGGCTTCTTTATTATGGATCCGATAACAGTAGTTTTGATTGTGGTCGTAGCACTGTTGGTTATTGCCTTAGTTTTAGCTTTAGTATTACCTTTGCTGAAGAAAAACAAAGCTTCCCATCAGGCTGAGAAGATCGTCTCCGATGCTAATGTGAAAGCCGAGAAGATCATTGCCAATGCCAAGTTTGAGGCTAAGTCTGAAACCGATGAGATGAAAGCCAATGCCGAAAAGGACATCACCGAAAGAAAATCCGGTGTTGTTGCTAGTGAAGCTAAGCTTGATCAACGGGAAGCGGCATTAGATAAGAGAGAAGATGCCATTATCACCCGTGAAGATCAAATCGATCAGAAGAAAGCCGAATTAGAGGAGAAGATTGCCGCTGTTGACCAGAAGGACAAAGACCTGCAGGTCAAGATTGACAGTATTCTTGCTGAACTTGAAAAGGTCGCCAATATGACGACTGATGAAGCTAAGAATGAATTGATGGCCCGTGTAGAAGAGAAGGAAATGAAGAAGATTGCTCTCTACAAGGAGCAAAAAGAAGAAGAAGCGGAGTCCCAGGCTGAAGACAAAGCCAAGACTTTGATGTGTGTAGCTATGGAAAAGTATGCTCAGGATGTCACTACCGAGCATTCTACCTCCAGTGTTGCCTTGCCCTCTGATGAAATGAAGGGAAGAATCATCGGGCGTGAAGGCCGTAACATCAAATCGATGGAACAGCTCTTCGGTGTTTCTTTGATTATTGATGATACCCCTGAGACTATCACTGTCTCTTGCTTTGATCCTATTAGAAGAGAGAAAGCCAAACTTACTTTGGAGGCTTTGATCAAGGATGGAAGAATCCAGCCTGGCCGTATCGAAGATCTCTACAACAAGATTTCGGCTGATTTCGATGAATCATTGAAGAGAATCGGTGAGCAGACTGTTTTCAAGTTAGGCTTGCCTCGAATCAATGCAGGCTTATTGCCTTACATCGGAAGACTTCGTTATCGTACTTCCTATGGTCAGAACGTTCTTGACCATTCTATTCAGGTCGCTTACTTATCCTCCGTCATGGCCAGTGAATTAGGCTTAGACACCATTATGGCTAAGCGTGCTGGTCTCTTACATGATATCGGTAAATCTATCGATGCCGAGCAGGAAGGCAGCCATGTGCAGTTAGGCTCCACCCTTGCCAAGAAGTTTGGTGAACCAGATGAAGTCATCAATGCCATTGAATCACACCATGGCGATGTTCCTAAGAAGTACCTCA
Source organism: Bacilli bacterium (assembly GCA_041670045.1). Taxonomy (GTDB): domain Bacteria; phylum Bacillota_I; class Bacilli_A; order RFN20; family CAG-288; genus Enterosoma. The sequence goes on from JBAXZY010000025.1 coordinate 7,937, forward strand.
TTTCTGAATTAGTCACCGCTTCCGATACTCTCTCCGCTGCCCGTCCTGGTGCCAGAAGTGAAACCTTGGAAACCTACATCAAGCGCTTGGCTCAGTTAGAAGAAATCTGCAAGAGCTTCAAAGGCGTTCAGTCTTCCTATGCCTTGCAAAGCGGCCGAGACGTCAGAGTCATGGTTGTTCCGGAACAGATCTCCGATGAGGATGCTAAGGTCTTAGCCAGTCAGATCAAGGACAAGATCGAAAGCGATATGCAGTATCCGGGACAGATTAAGGTTAGTGTCATCCGTGAAACCAGAGCAATCGAAATCGCTAAGTAATTCCCTTAAGATTCTCTTCTTAGGCGATATTGTCGGGCCTTTAGGAAGAAAGGCCGTCAAGACTTACCTTGATTTTCATAAGAGTCAGGATAAGATTGATTTCGTTATCGCTAACGGTGAGAATGCCACCCATGGCCATGGCCTTTCTTTAGCTCACTACAATGAACTGACTTTAGCTGGCATTGACTGTCTTACTAACGGCAACCATTACTTCAATACTCCGGAAATCATGAAGAAATCCGAGATGTACGTTAATTGTGTCCGCCCAGCTAACTTTGATTCCTCTTGCCCGGGACTAGGCAGCAAAGTCTTCACCCTGAAGGACGGAACCAATATCCGGGTCAGTAATGTGATTGGGAGAGTCTTCTTAGGACTGAGTCAGTCTAATCCCTTCTATAAGATGGATGAAATCATCCAAGAAGATAAGAAACCTTTGATTCATATTGTTGACTTCCATGCTGAAGCTACCGCTGAAAAAAGAATCATGGGCGAATACTTAGATGGGAGAGTCAGTGCCGTAATCGGAACTCACACTCACGTCCAGACTAATGATCCCCGTCTCTTGCCTAAAGATACTTTCTTCCTGAGCGATGCCGGTATGAACGGTGCCATTGATTCGGTTCTCGGTGATAAAAAGGAAGGCAGCATGACTAGGACTATAACGGGCATGCCTGCTGAACTCGATGTCAGTAAAACTGGAGACATGCAAGTCAACGGTGTTCTTCTCACTATCGATAAGAATACCTTGAAAGTCACTTCCTATAAGCTGATCAACGAAGAAATCAAAAACGGTTAGAACTAACGCTAGGCAGGATAAACTGCTTAGCGTTTTTTTGATGATGCCGGTTTCAAAAAGCCTGTTAAACACGGTAGAATAAGCCAATTTAATGGATTAGAAACATCTAATTGGTTTACGGAAGCCACCATTCTTCAAAAAAAGAAAAAATCAGGTCTTCCAATTGTGAACAAAACTATCGCTTTCTTCTTGTAAAAGCCCTTAAATGTAATATAATATAATTCTAGAAAGAGGTTTATCTAAAATGACTACATTAAAAGCCAGTGGAAACACTCAGATTCAGAAGTTAGCTGGAGCTATTGCCGGTAATATCCGTCAGGAAGGTTCCGTTCAGATTTCTCTCGTTGGAGCTTCTGCTCTTAACCAGGCTGTCAAGGCCTGCATCGTTGCCAGAAGATTCCTTAAGGATGACCAGACTCCTAGCGATATCGCTATTCAGCCGGAATTCCTTATGCAGAATTTCTCTGAGCCGTCTTCAACTGAGACTAGAGAAGTAACAACTATCATGCTTCACATCAAGAAGGTTGATTTTGATCCCGAACATGCCGTTTCTTCTGATGTTCCTAAGCATGAAGAAGCTAAGGCTGAAACTCCTAGCACTCCTACTCCGACTGCTGCCTAATAAGATTTTAAATTAACATGAAAAAAAGCCGCTTGGTATCGCTTCCCTCTTTGAGGGAAGCGGCTATGCGGAATCCCAGCAGTCCGATTAGTTATGAAAAGGCAGACATGAAGCCAAACTCTTTTCTTGTCTCTTGGGGACAGGGAAAGATTTTTTGTATCAGGACATATGGCTGTGCTGCCAATGTTAGGGATTCCGAAGTAATTCGCTCTTTTCTTTTGGCTCTCGGAATGAAGGAATCCTCTTCATTCGATGAGTCGGATTTTATTTTATTCAATACCTGCGCTATCCGAGAAAACGCTGAAAATCATCTCTATGGCGAATTAGGTCAGGCCAAAGACCGTTTTGAGAAGCATCCGGATACCGTGATTGCGATCTCAGGCTGCGTCATGCAGGAAGAAGTACCGGTCAAATTCGTGCTTGATCATTTTCCCTTTGTTTCTTTGATCTTTGGGACTAACAATATTCCTTCGTTCTATTCTTTATTGGAAGCCTCTATCAAAGACAATAAGTTTATTGTGGATGTCGTACCTTCCTCTAATAAAGTGGAAGAAGGTTTTCCTTTGGCAACCGATGCCAGAAACTCCAAAGTATCCGCCCTTGTCAATATCACCTATGGCTGCGATAATTTCTGTACTTACTGCATTGTTCCTTATACCCGCGGAAAAGAACGCTCCCGAAAAGTGGAAGACATCTTAGCTGAAGTCAACTGTCTGAAGAAGGCTGGCTATAAACAAGTCACCTTGCTAGGCCAAAACGTGGACGACTATGGCAAAGACTTCGGTGATAAGTACGCTTTCGCTGATTTATTAGAGAAAGTGGCGCAGACTGGGATTGCTAGAATCCGTTTCATGACTCCTTATCCTAGTAGCTTCAATCTCAAAGTCTTTGAAATCATGGCCAAATATCCTAATATCATGCCCGCCATTCACCTTCCGATTCAGTCCGGAAGCGACGCCATTTTAAAAAGAATGAACCGTCATTACACTAGGGCTCAGTATCTGGATATTGTCAAAGCTTTAAAGGAAATCATTCCTGACGTTTATCTGACCACTGATATCATTGTGGGATTCCCGGGTGAGACCGAAGAAGATTTTAAGGATACCTTATCCATCTGTGAGATTGCTAAGTATGATGCGGCTTTCACCTTTATCTTCTCTCCCCGCCCTGGTACTCCGGCTTACCGGATGAAAGATGAATTCTCGATGGCCACCAAGCATACTCATTTTGATCAGTTGAAGGAAGTCATTGAAAGACTGACGGCTTCTAGAGCTGACACTTTTGTCAATCAGGATGTGGAAGTTCTCTTTGAAGATGTCTCGAAAAAGGATCCGACTATGATTACTGGACTTGACCGCCATGGCAAGTTGGTTCATGTCAAAGGTACCAGTGCGTTAATCGGTCAGATCAGGAAAGTTCATATTCTGGAATCACATACCTATTCTCTTATTGGCGAGGTGAAGGATGACTGAGGAAGAAGAACTAATCCTCAAAGCCCAGCGTTTGCTTGCTGATTATGAAAGCCTTCCCCTTTATCAGCATTACCGGTCCTTAAAAGAATCCGTTGAAAAAGATGCTGGTCTTCAGAAGCTGAAGAAAGAAAGAGAAGAACTTCAGAAAAGCCTTCGCTTCCTTAAGCCTGAAGAAAAGAAAAAGGCTTTGATTGAAGCTAAAAACCTCTTGTCGGAATACGACAATGACCCAAAAGTTGTCAACTACACTTCCACGAAAGAAGAATTGCTGGCCTTATTGCGTCCTTTGATGGATGCTAAGCTGTAAAAGAAGGTTCTGGTGTTATAATTTTTTTGTCGAAAAGAGTGAATACCATGTCTAAAAATAACGGAAAAGAAAACGACGATAAGAATTTTACCCCGATGGTTGAGCAATACTTGACCTTCAAGAAGCAGTACGGAGACGTCGTACTGTTTTTCCGTATTGGTGATTTCTATGAAATGTTTTTAGAGGATGCTGAGTTAGCTAGCAGAGAGCTGCAGCTGTTTCTGACTAAGAAAGCATGCGGCAATGGCCGTTTCATTCCGATGTGCGGCATTCCTCACCGTGCCTATTTAGGTTATGCCCAGAAGCTGATTGATAAAGGCTATAAGGTCGCCATCTGTGAACAAGTCGAAGATCCTAAGCTTACTAAAAAACTAGTTAAGAGGGATGTCATTCAGATTATCTCTCCTGGTGCCAACTTGGATTTAAGCACGACAGACAACAACTTCATCGGCTCTTTAGGCATGTTTGAATCAACTGCTATTATTTGCTATGCGGATTTATCGACCGGTGAAATGAAGTGCCTTAACTGCGATGACACCAAGGAAAGAATACTCGAAGAGCTTTTATCGATTGATATCAAGGAAATCGTGGTCAGCACCAGTTTGGATGCTAACTTGATTTTATATCTTAAGAACAATTCCGGCATCTGCGTCTCTTATTATAATGATACTTCAACCTCCATTGAGACTGAAGCCTTATTCGGAAGTTTAAACGATGATAGACAGATAACAACCTCGGCCCGTCTTTATAATTACCTTAAAAATATGGAGCGCCGTGACTTGACTTATTTTAAGCCTGTCAAAAATCTTATGGGCTTAAAGAATATGACCATTGATTATTCGGCCCAATCCAATATGGAATTAGTAAAAAGCTTGGATGGCAAAACCTTTGGAACCTTGTATTGGCTTTTAAATCAGACCAAGACTCCGATGGGCTCTAGATACCTGAAGAATCAGATTATTTCGCCTAGCGCTGATTTACGTGAAATCAATCGGAGACTGGATCTCACTTCCTGCTTTGTCGAACACTACATTGAAAGAGAGAACCTCCGTCAGGATCTAAGTGAAGTCTTTGATATGGAACGACTCATTGCCAGAATGGGGTATGAAAACTGCAACGGTCATGATTTGCTGCAGCTAAAGAAATCCTTATCCATCTTACCCAAGATTCAGAATGACTTGACTCCTTTGAATGATAATGCCGAAATTAACAAACTGCAGGTGAAATTAGGTGATTTCAAAGACTTAGTCAGTCTATTAGATAAAGCCATTTCCGAAGACTGCCCTTTAACCATTACCGATGGCGAGATCTTTAAGAAAGGCTATGATCCTAAACTTGATGAATTGATTGATTTAACCGGAGATGCCAAGACGTGGATCACTAATCTGGAGATTCAGGAAAAGGCAAAGACTGGCATTCATAACCTGAAAGTAGGGTACAACACTGTTTTTGGTTATTTCATTGAAGTCAGTGCCGGTCAGGTCTCGATGGTTAAACCGGAATTCGGTTATATCAGAAAGCAGACTATCAAGACTGGTGAAAGATATGTGACAAGTGAGCTTAAGGAGAAGGAAGACCGGATTCTCCGGGCTGATGAAGAAAGAAAGTCGATGGAATACTCCTTATTCAAGGACTTACGTAAGAAGGTTTCACTCTATACCGATAAGATTCAGAAAACCAGTGATGCCTTATCCGAACTGGACTACTATCTAGATTTAGCCTATGTTTCTAACGAAAACCATTATATCCGTCCCACTTTCTTAGCAGACCGTAGTATTGAAGTCATCAACGCCAGACATCCAATAATCGAGAAGGCCGCTCCTAACAAAGCCTTTGTCGCTAACGATTATTTGATGAGCAAGGATACGGACGTCTTAATCATCACCGGTCCCAACATGGGTGGAAAATCCACTTACATGAAGGAATTCGGACTATTAGTGATTATGGCTCAGATGGGTTGCTTTGTGCCGGCTGACAAATGCTCCATCCCCGTCTTTGATTCTCTCTTTACCCGTATTGGTGCTAGCGACAATCTGATCAAGGGTCAGTCTACTTTTATGACTGAGATGTCCGAAGTGGCTGAAGCCTTAAACAAGGCCTCTGCCAATAGTCTTTTCCTCTTTGATGAAATCGGAAGAGGAACGGCAACCTATGATGGCATGGCCATAGCTCAAAGCATCATCGAATATATTGTGAAGTATGTTCATGCTAAGACTCTTTTCTCCACTCATTACCATGAAATTACGAAATTAAGTGAGAAAATCACCGGTGTCAAGAATATCCACTGCGAAGTCAGTGAAGATAACGGCGAGGTGACTTTCCTTTACAAGATGAAGGAAGGCTCCATGGATAAGAGCTACGGTGTCAACGTTGCTAAATTAGCTGGACTTCCAAGTGAGATTACTTCGAGAGCCGGAGAATTATTGACCTCCTTTGAAAGCAACAGCAAGATTCATCCTGACCAGATCAGGGAAGTCAAACCAGTCGAAACCGAGGAAAATCCAGTTATCGGAGACTTGAAGAAACTTGATCCGATGACTCTTTCTCCTTTACAGGCCCTCAATTATCTGATAGAACTGAAAAAGAAGGCTAAGTAAATGTCAAAAATTCAATTGATGAAGCCGGAATTAGCTAACTTAATTGCTGCCGGTGAAGTCATCGAAAGACCTAGCAGTGTCATCAAGGAATTGGTTGAGAATTCGATTGATGCCCAAAGCCAGAACATCTATGTCGGCGTTACCGATAGCGGTAAAAGCGAGATCATGGTTAAAGACGATGGCACTGGCATGGATAGGGATGATGCCAAAAACTGTTTTTTAAGGCATGCCTCCAGTAAGATCAAGACGGAATACGACCTGACTAGAATCAAGACCTTAGGATTTAGAGGCGAAGCCATTCCTTCCATTGCGGCTGTCAGTAAAGTAACTCTTCTCACTTCGACTGGTGTTGGCGTAGGATCCAGGGTTGAATCCGAACCTAACGAGGAACTTAAAGTCTTTGATGCCCCTTTACGGAAAGGCAGCATCTTTACAGTCTCCAATCTCTTCTTTAATACACCGGCTCGATTGAAATACCTGAAATCCAGCCAAGTAGAGACTTACAGCATTGTGGAGACGGTCGAACATTTAGCCATTGGCTTTCCGCACATTTCCTTTTCCTTAGCCGTTGACGGCAAGGAAATCTTCAAAACCTCCGGAAGAGGAGATCTTTTAGAGACGATTCAGAAGATCTATGGCAATGATATCGCCAAGTCCCTTTATCCGATTAAAAAGGAAGGCGTTGCTTTCTCATTCACAGGTTTTGTCTCTAAGCCGGAACTTAATTATTCTAAGCGCTACAATCTTCTTACTTTCTTAAACAGCCGCTGCATCTATGATTACAAAATCAACAAAGCCATTGAAAATGCTTATAAGGATTATTTGCCTCCGTTAAGATATCCTTTTGCAATTATTGACTTGGATCTTGATTATTCATTAGTTGATGTCAATGTTCATCCGACTAAAAAAGAAGTCCGTATTTCAATGGAAGACGATATTGCTTCCTCGATTCAGGAAGAGATTGTTAAGACTTTGAATTCCACTAAGCCCATTTATTCCGCTAACGAAGATCCTAAGACCATCAAAGATTTACATACTAGCGATGATGCCATTGATATTGAGGACTTGAAAGAAGAGGAAAAGAGTAAGAAGGATATTTCCTACTCTGATATTCAGCCTCTGAAAAGGGATGATTCCCCTTCTTACTTCCAGGACTCCTTACCTCTTGAGCCGACATTTGAGGCCCAGACGCCTCTTCCTCAAAAAGAAAAAGAGGATGAGAGACCTTCCATTGTTAAGCCGGAGTATAACTATAACTCCAATGACTACTTCAATACCGTGTTTGATAAGGAAGGCTTCACCGGCAAGCTTCCGGAGATGCATCCTATCGGTCAGGTGCTGGAGACTTACATTGTCTGCAATTCCCGCAATTGCTTCTATCTGATTGACCAGCATGCAGCCGCTGAAAGAATCAACTATGAAAAGACTGAGGCTTTGTTTGCTTCTGTCAGATCCAGAGTGGTCCCTCTGTTCCCGATTTCATTAGAGATGTCCTTTAAGGAAAAGCAGAACTATGATGAAGAACATATCGCTAGACTTAATAGTCTTGGAATCATCACTGAGCCTTTTGGCGAAAAAACCATCAAGGTGACTGAGATTCCTTCTTTCTTGGCTGATAAGGATGATGAAGCCATTATCAGGGACTGTGTCTCCTCTTGCCTTAATAATGATGCTAGCGATCCTCTGGACTTATTGCACCTCACGATTGCTAACATTGCTTGTAAGAAATCTATCAAAGCCAATCATCTGATGTCTTTAGCGGAAATGGAAGGCTTATTAAGAGACTTGGCCCGCTGCAAGAATCCGGCCAACTGCCCTCATGGAAGACCTACTATGATCAAGATTACCCAGGATGACATCGAAAAGATTTTCCGGAGGTCCGGTTTTTGATTTACGTCATTTTGGGGCAAACGGCCTCAGGAAAAACCAAAACTGCCATTTCTTTAGCTAGGGAACTTCATCTTCCCATTATTTCAGCTGATGCCTATCAATGCTTTAAGATGATGCAGATAGGAACTGACAAACCTTCTAAGGAAGAAGTCGATGGCTTGGATTATTATTTCTATGATGAATATGAACCCGATAAGGAAATGAGCGTCTTTGACTTTCAAAAAGAATGCCGGCCCATCCTGGAAAAATATGTCCAGGAAGGCAAGGATGTTCTGGTAGTTGGAGGAACTTTCCTTTATATTAAAGCCTTATTGTTTAACTATGTCTTCACTAACGATGAGAAAAAAACCAAGGACTATTCTTCTTTACCCTTAGATGAACTTCAAAGAGAACTAAAAGAAAGAAGTTTGGATACCTATAACTCCATCGATTATCAAAACCCCAGACGAGTGATTAGAGCCTTAAGCCAGTTGGATGAAGGAACCACCCATAATGAAATCATCGCTAAGAATGAGGACCAGCCTTTGTATCCAACAACATTCTTAAAAATTGACATTGATAAAGAAGATGGCAATAAACTGATTGATGAAAGAGTTGAGAAGATGTTTGCTTCCGGCTTCGAAGATGAAGTTAAAAGACTGCTAAAGATCTATCCTGCTGATTTACGTGCTTTTCTATCTATCGGTTATCAGGAAATGATAGCCGGGCTGAAAGAAAATCAGCCCATCAGTGACATTAAGGAATTGATCAAAGTCCATACTCATCAGCTGGCTAAGAAACAAAGGACTTTCTTACGCAATCAGTTTTCCAATGTCTATTCCGGCAGTGCTATTGAAGTCTCCTCTTTAATCAGAAACAGCATTTTGCTGAAAGAGAGGACCCGTCTTATTTTAAATCCCTATGCCCTCAATGTTCTTGAATCAGCCTCTGTTCTTCAGGCTGGTGTAGGTGGGGTAGGGGGTGAAGCCTTACTAGGACTGGCTCGGCTTGGAATACCTTCTTTTACAATCATTGACGGCGATCAAGTAGAGCCAAGTAACCTCAATCGCCAGTCACTGTTCTTCTATGACGACATCGGCAAGAGAAAAGCGGTTCAGGCCGGCTTAAGACTTAAAGCCATCAATCCTCTAGTTCAGGTTGCTCCTCTTGATGAAGTGATTAAAACCGAAGCGGATTTACCTTCCAAGAGGTTTACTTATATCATTGACTGCATTGACGATGTCAATGCTAAATGCCTTCTCTATGAGAAAGCCTTAAAGGACCATAGCTATTATCTTACCTCGATGGGATTAGGGTTCCACGCTGATTCGACTAAAGTCAGATATGGAAAACTGCCTTTGGCTTTTGACCCGTTAAGTAAAGCTTTCAAAGAAAATCTTAAAAAAAGAGGTCATTCCGACCAAGAGATTGCTAAGATAGATATAGTCTACGCCATAGATGCTAGGATCAAAGGGAAAAAGAATGATCAAACGATTGGTTCTCTCCCGACTGTTCCCCCTAGCGGTGGTTTAGCATTAGTTTCTTTGATACTCAGTTGGCTATTAGAAAGGAAAAGATAAAATGGAAAAGGATTACATGATCTGTGACATTGCTAAGAAGCTAGGGATTAAGGATGATTCTTTGATTTACTTTGGCCGTGACAAGGCTAAGATTGATACTTTCTCTCTCCCTAAGAATTTGAAGAGAAAAGCTAAGCTTATTCTTTGCACTGCTATTACTCCGACAAAGGCCGGCGAAGGAAAGACGACCACTGCCATCGGTTTAGCTGATGGCTTGCAGGCTATCGGTGAGAAATCCTTGGTCTGTCTGCGTGAACCTTCTTTAGGTCCAGTCTTCGGCGTCAAAGGCGGAGGCTGCGGCGGAGGGGAAGCCACTTTATATCCGGAGGATGACATCAACCTTCATTTCACGGGTGATATTCATGCCTTGACAAGCGCCAATAACCTGATTGCGGCCTTGATTGATAATGAACTTTATCAGAATTCTTCTTTGGATGTTGATCCTGAACGTGTCATCTTCCCACGGGCGATGGATATGAATGATCGCTCTTTACGTGAGATTGAGACTTGCTTAGGGAACAAAAACGGAACTCCTCACAAGTCTTCTTTTGTCATTACAGCAGCCAGTGAAATCATGGCTATCTTCTGTCTCAGCAAAAACGAAGAGGATTTCTTAGACCGAGTGGAGAGCATTACCGTCGCCTACAATAAGAAAGGTGATCCGATCTTTGTCAAAGACTTGGATTCCCGTGCCGCTATCAGAAAACTTACCCACATGGCTTTATATCCAAACTTGGTTCAGACTAAGCATCATACTCCAGCCATTGTCCATGGTGGACCATTTGCTAACATTGCCCATGGGTGCAATTCCATCATTGCCAC
>JBAXZY010000026.1:0-17281 GCA_041670045.1 Bacilli bacterium
AAGGCATTCCAAGAAGCGCTTTTGATAAAGCTGACATATTGAAAGAGAGCCTTTTAAGGTAGAATGCTTGCCTAAAAAGCTTACGGCTTCCTGATATTTGCTGTCCGAAACAGTCGTTTGGGGGACAAGAAAAGTCGAGTCCTCTTTCTTTAAGCCAATAAGCTGCTCACTTAAAGGAAGGGAGACATCCAAAAACTTCAAAAAAGGGTAGTGGGACAAGAAGCCCAATGTTTCCTGATGATTCTTCTTTCCAAGAAAATAATAGTCAGTTCCGTCCTCTTTTTTATCTAAGAAATGATATCTTTGAACAATCAAGGGGCAGATAGCATCAAACGATTTAATGTTTTTGAAAGGCTCTTCTTCTTCAAGGGGATGACCATGAGCCGAATAAATGACGGCATCATTAGGTCCTAATACTTCGTTGCCATTATAGAAAAAGCCATTGTTTTCTTTCATCAGTTTTCCATTCAAAAGGGAATTGTGAACTAAAGGATGAGTCAAATAGACTTTCGAAAACTGTTTTCCGATTTGTATAAGACCATTGACGGCATTTTTGACTCCGTAGCAGAAGCCAAATTCACTAATGATTCTAATCATAAGGATAGTTTAACATTCTTTCACTTATAAAAAGCAAAAAGTGGCTTTAAATCTAATGACTCATGCTATACTATTCTTGTTAAACGGAGGCTCTTTTATGGATTATACGAAGTACATTGGCGTCACACTCAATTTCCCTAAGAAAGGCATTTCCTTTAAGGACATCTCTCCCCTTTTACGAGACAAGGAAGCTTTTCATTCCTGCATCGATGATTTAGCAAAAATCGCTGAGGAATTCAAACCGGACATTATCTGTGGCCCCGAATCACGAGCTTTTATATTTGGTGCTGCTTTAGCTTATAAGATGAATACGGGTTTTGTCATGGCTCGCAAGGCCGGCAAACTTCCAGGTGTTATTTATCAGATTACCTATCAGCTGGAATACGGTACTGCAACCTTATCAATCCCTAAGGATTCCTTCAAACCTGGCGCTCGTGTTCTTTTAGTCGATGATTTGATGGCTACTGGCGGCACCTTTGCTGCCCTTAAGGAATTGGTCAAGATGGCTGGAGGAAACCCCGTTGGCGCTGTTACGGTCATACATCTGAAAGACCTTGATGGTTCCGATAACTGCGGGCTTACCTGCAAGTGGCTGCTTGATCTCTAATCGCATTTCATGGTTATCACCAATCGTATCTACACTTTTGAATATTTAAAAAAGTCTTACGAAACTTATATTTCGAATCCGGATGATCGGGCTTTGATTGAAAAAGCCTACAATTTTGCTAACCAAAAACATGCCGGTCAAGTCCGAAAATCCGGTGACCCATATATCACTCACTGCATTGGTGTAGCCGAAATTTTATCCGACATGCAAGTAGGACCGACAACTATCTGTGCCGGTCTTTTGCATGATACGATTGAAGATACCGGTACTACCAAAGCCGAAATCGAATCCAATTTCGGACCGGAAGTCGCTACCTTAGTCGAAGCTTTAACTAAAGTTACCCGTCTTTCCGATTACAAGAACGTGGAATTCACCGCTGAAAACCACCGGAAGATTTTCGTGGCTATGGCTAAAGACGTCCGTGTCATTATTGTGAAACTGGCTGATCGTCTCCATAATATGCGTACTTTGCAGTTCCAACCCGTCGACAAACAAATTCGGATATCCAAGGAAACCTTGGATGTCTACTCTCCTATTGCTCACCGTTTAGGCTTATATAAGATTCAGACGGAATTGGAAGACCTATCTCTTTGGTATCTGGAACCGGATAAATACCAAGACATCGAAGAAAAATGCAAACATCTATTGAGCGATGCCCAAGGTTCACTTGATAAACTTAAGAAAGAATTGACTGATATTCTTACTAAGTCTGGAATTCCTTTTGAAATAACTGATCGAGTAAAGTCAGTTTATTCAATTTATAAAAAGATGTACCTCAAAAATTATAGTTTTGAGGGAATTTACGATATTCTGGCTTTGCGTGTCATTACGGAGACTGAGCAAAACTGTTATGAAATATTAGGCTATGTCCACGCTAACTTCAAACCGGTCCCTGGTCGATTCAAGGATTACATTGCTATGCCTAAGGCCAACATGTATCAGTCTTTGCACACCACCGTTGTCACCGACACCGGAAAGCTTTTTGAAATCCAAATCCGTACCGCCAAAATGGATGAGACCGCCGAAAGCGGCGTTGCCGCTCATTGGCGCTACAAGGAAGGAACAAGCTACGATCCTAAGAAAGAACAGGTTGAGATTGAAAATCAGCTCCATTGGTTCAAGGATTTCGTAACTATCTCTAAGGATGAAGGACAGGAAAAGAATGCCGAAGAATACATGGCCACTCTTTCCCATGATATCTTTGATGCCAATGTCTACGTTTTTACTCCTAAAGGGAATGTCATCTGCTTGCCTAACGGTTCCACACCCCTAGACTTTGCTTATCGTATTCATTCCGATATTGGCGAACATTTAAGCGGGGCCAAAATCAATAACACCTTAGTTCCGATTTCTCAAACCCTGAAAACCGGTGATATTGTCGAAGTCATCACCAATAAAAATGCTTCTCCTAACACCGAATGGCTCAACATCGCTAAGACGAACTTCGCCAGAAGCAAGATACGAAAATATTTAGTTAAGCAGAATTCCGATTATGTGCGTGAAGATTCGGTCAAGAAAGGACGTCAGGTCCTGATTGATTGCCTTAAGGAGAAGAAGATTCCCCTTGACCCGTCAAAAGTCATAACGAAGAAAGTGCTTGATACTTTCAGCGTTTCTTCTTCCGATGATCTCTATGTTCTTTTAAATGGGAAGACCTTGTCGCCGACCCAGGTTCTAGATGCCAGCGATGCTGTCACCAAGAATTCCGACCCGCAGGCTAAAATCAAGGAATTGGCTAAATCCATCAATGACCGCACCATCAGGAAAAACACATCCGATGCTGTCGTTTTGGAAAACAACGATTCCGTCCTCATTTCTTTAGCCAGTTGCTGCTGCCCGATTCCAGGTGATGATATCATCGGCTTTGTCTCCAATGGACAGGGTGTCAAAGTTCATCGGGTGGATTGTCCTAACGTTCAGCGGAAGGATGCTCAAAAGCGGCTTATTGCCGTTAAATGGAATCCTGATGCTCTTAAAGGAAACGACTATCCGGTTGATCTAGCCATTCAATGCCATGACCGAGACGGATTGTTAGTCGATGTCTTAAACTGCTTGGCGGCCAACAATGCCAAGGTTTATAAGGTGAATGCCAAATATCATCCTTCCAACAACTCCACTACGATTTCTTTGACGATTTTAGTCCGCGACAAGGAAATATTGGGCTACTTCATAAATGCTTTGGCCACTGTAAAATCGGTCTACCAGGTTGATCGAGTCAATCATTGACAGTTTTTGGAAGATATTAAACTATTTTTGTTATATAATTAATAAGTTTCAGGAAGGAGACCTTTTCTATGGCAAACGAACAGTTCAAGAAGCCTAGAGGAACACTCGATTACTTTTATAACGATGAGGAAGTTCTTTTAGGATTGAAAGATGTCTTAATGGATGAAGCCGGCCTATACGGCTGTTCACCTTGTGAGCCTCCGATGTTTGAGGAAAACAAGCTTTTTCATCGAACCGATGGAGAAAGCAGCGATATCGTCACTAAACAGACTTTTGATCTAGCCAATAAAGGGGAGAAGGACTATACTCTTCGCCCTGAATACACGGCCAGTGTCAATAGAGCAGTGGTTGAGAACAAGTATTTTGCTCTTCCCGACATGCCCTTAAGACTTTCCTATTTCGGACCCGTTTTCCGTTACGAAAGACCTCAGGCTGGCAGACTTCGTGAATTCAGCCAGTACGGTGTTGAATTCATTGATTCCAAAGTCGACATTGATACTTCTGTGGAAGCTCTCCTTTTATCTGTCAATGCCGCTAAACTGGCTTTAGGACATGATGTTTTAGTCAAACTCAACTTCCTTGGCTCATTCAAGAGCCGTGAGAATTACAAAAAAGAGCTTTACAATTACTTCAAACCCCAAATTGGAAATATGTGTGAAGACTGCCAAAGAAGATTAGAGACTAATCCTCTCAGAATCCTTGACTGCAAAGTCCCTGAGGATCAGGCAATTGGAGCTAAGGCCCCTAAGATTTCCGACTTCTTGGATGAAGAAGACAAAAAAGAATACGACACGCTTTTAAAAGCCATCACTAGTGTTGGCGTCAAATACGAAGTCGATGACCGTTTAGTACGTGGCTTAGATTACTATACGGGATTGGTTTGGGAAATCTACGATGATAAGAAAGTGGAAGTCGGTGCTATCGGCGGTGGCGGCAAATACGCCAACCTGATGGAAGAAATCGGCGGTCCCAGTTATGAAGGAATCGGTTTCTCCTTAGGAATCGAAAGAATTCTGCTTTGCTTGGATGACAAGAGAAAAGATGAGTTGGCTAAGAAAGAAAACACTGATGTCTTCATTATTGACAATCGAAGGGATGGCAAAGCTCTGTATCTAGCTGACAAGCTCAGACAAAATGGCTTAGCCGTTACTTTCTCTAGCTTCACCAGAGGAATGGGCGGAGCCTTCAAGATGGCCGACCGCAAGAAAACCAAATACGTTCTGATTGTGGATGAAAAGGTTCTCCAATTGAAGAACATGGTCACCCGCGAACAAAAGGAAGTCAGTGAAGAAGAAGTCTTAGGACTTAAAAAAGAGGCGCAAAATGCTTAGAACCAATACTTGTGGAGAATTACGTGAGAAAGATGCCGGAAAAGAAGTCACTTTATGTGGCTGGGTCAGCACCGTTAGAAACTTAGGTGCTCTGGTCTTTATCGATTTGCGTGATAAATACGGCATCACTCAATTGAATGTGGATCCTAAAATCTATGCTTTGACCAATGTCAGAAGCGAATACTGCATTTCCGCTAAAGGCAAAGTCGTTCTGCGTAGTGAACCTAACAAGGATCTCCCTACTGGCAAGATTGAGATTGCCGTAACTGAAATCAACGTCTTCTCTAAGAGTGAGACCACTCCCTTTGAATTGACGGATGACACCAATGCCAGCGAAGATACCCGTTTGCTTTACCGTTATTTGGATTTACGAAGACCGATCATGCAGAAATACATGAAGATTCGCAGCGATTTGAATTTCTATACCCGTGAATATATGAATCAGCATGGGTTCCAGGAAATTGATACCCCTACTTTAATCAAATCCACTCCGGAAGGTGCTAGAGACTATTTGGTTCCTTCTAGAATCTATCCTGGTGAATTCTATGCTCTTCCCCAGTCGCCTCAGCTTTATAAACAGCTTTTGATGGTAAGTGGCGCTGACCGTTATTTCCAATTAGCCCATTGTTATCGTGATGAGGATCAACGTGCTGACCGCCAGCCGGAATTTATGCAGATTGACTGTGAAATGTCCTTCATTGACCGTGAAGATGTCTTAAACGTCATCGAAGGTCTTTTAAAGTATCTTTTCAAAAAGATCGATAATGTCGATTTGCCTGATTTCTATCGAATGGATTATTCTGTTGCCATCGATTCATATGGCTGTGATAAACCGGATATGCGTTTTGAAATGCTCTTAAACAATGTCACTGACATTATGTCTAAGTCTGGCTTCAAGGCTTACGAAGGGAAAGTCGTCAAGGCTTTAGTGGTTCCTAATTATGCTGATAAAGTCAGCCGTAAGAACATGGATTTGGATAATCTGACTGCCAAGAAGTTCAAGGTTTTCGGTGTCAGCCACGTCAAGATGGAAAACGGTGTCCTGACCGGCTCCGTAGTTAAGAACTTCTCCGCTGACAGCCAAGAAAAGCTAATTAAGAAGCTTAACCTCAAAAACAATGATTTAGTCATTCTTTGCGGCGATGCCAGCTTCAGCAACTGTTCCTATGCTTTAGGGGCTTTGAGAAGCGAATATGGTCATAAGCTTGGGCTTGATAAGAAGAATGTCTATAAGCCCTTATTCCTGATCAACTGGCCGTTGTTTGAGAAAGAAGCCGATGGTCATTATGAATCATTATCCAATCCGTTCACTCGTCCGATTGATGAAGACTTACCTCTTCTTGATACTGACCCTACCAAAGTCCGTTCCACCAGTTATGATACGATTTTAAATGGCGTGGAACTCTCCTCCGGTGCTTTACGTATCCATGATTCGGAAGTCCAGAAGAAAGTATTCGAAATCTTGGGCTTAAGCGCTGATGATATCAACAGCCGCTTTGGCTTCTTAGTCAAGGCCCTGAAGTTCGGTGTTCCTCCGGAAGGCGGATTCGGAATCGGCATTGAAAGACTGGCTATGGAATTAGCCGGCACTGATAATGTCCGAGATGTCGTGGCTTTCCCGAAGAATCTCAAGGCTTACGAGCCGATGAGCGATTGCCCTAGCTTTGTTCCTACCGCTGACACTGATATTTTAGGCATCAAAGTCGTCAAAGAAGATACGTCTGAAAAAAAGTAAATAACTAAGGAGATTAGATATGGATAATAACGAAGGACTTCTTCCGATAGGTTCAATCAACATTCAAAAAGGTCTTCAGGACCTTCTGAAATCTTTCGGATTCACTTCTCTTTCACCTATTCAGGCAAAAGCCTGCCCGCCTTTAATCAAAGGCAAATCCGTTCTAGGTTTGGCACCGACTGGGACTGGTAAAACCCTGGCTTATCTGATTCCGATATTGAATGACTTAAAGAATGACGGCCATGTTCAGGCCGTTATCCTTTCACCAACGGTTGCTTTGCTTGACCAGGTCAAGGAAATCACCGTCAATTTCTTAAAGGCTATGGGCTATCCGGAAGACAGCGTCAAACTGATTGGTTCCAACGCCGATTTTTCAAGAGCCAAGCCTGACATTATCTTGACGACACCCTCTCTTTATGGCCGCCTATTATCTCATTATCCTTTCAATGAACTGAAACGGGTCATCATTGATGAAGGCGATATGATCGCCTTTGATGGTTTTAAAGATTCCCTGATTGACTTGATGCCCGCTAAAAAGAAGGCCCAGATTTCCTTCTTCTCCGCTTCTTTGAATGTTCAGGACATCAAGAAAGTCAAAAGTACTTTCAATATTCAGGAGATTGTCGATGTCCGTGATTCCATCACCAGCAAGAACGTCAACCATCATCTTGTCAATATCCGTGGCCTTAACAAAGAAGAGGCTTTGGTCTATTTCTTGAAGGAAACCCATCCTTTCAAGGCTCTGCTTTTTACCTCCACCAAAGATGAGCTCTTTCATTTGAAGGACAGCCTGAAGGAACAGGGAGTCAAATTCCTGACTCTGTTTGGTGACATGGAGAAACGTGACATCAAAAGAGCCATGGATGACTTCAAATTGGATGAGAATCCTTATCTTTTGGCTACTGATTATGCTTCCCGCGGCTTAGACATTCCTAATGTCAAATCCGTAATTTCCATTGACTTGCCGATGGACCTAGATTATTACTTCCACCGGGCCGGAAGAGCCGGAAGATTCAATGAAACCGGTGATTCCTATGTCTTTTATACCGAAGATGATGAAAAACAGGTTCAGAGCATCATCGATTTAACTAGACGTGGCGTTAAATTCGACCAATATATTCTTTCTAAGAACGGTCTGAAGCTTACTAAAGGCAGCTATCAGTTCAAGAACCTTGGGAAAAAGGATCAGTCTAACGATATCCTTCAGAAACAGATACGTAATACCATCCGCAAGAATACGACTTATAAGATCAAACCTAACTACAAAAAGAATGTCCGCAAAGCAGTCGAGAAAGTCAAATTCCGCCACCGTCAGAAAGTGGTTCTCACCAATATTGCTAGAGCCGGTGGAGATGTGAGAGACTTCCACATGGATAAGAACTTCAAGAGAGGTAAGAAAAAGTAATAAAATGCCTAGCCACAGGGCTAGGCATTTCTTTTAGAACACATCAATTAAAGAAAAGAGTTTTTTAAGTGCTTCGTCTTTCTTAAAAAGACCCATCGGTGTTCCTTTTTGGAATAACAGATAGACGTCTTTCTTACCACTTCCGGCAATACCGTAATCGGCATCCTTAGCTTCTCCGATGCCATTGACCGGACAGCCCATCAAGGCAACTTTGATGTCTTTATGGACATAATCAAGATGAGACGAAATCAGACGGCTTAAGGGCTTTAAATCTATCTGGGTGCGTCCACAAGTCGGGCAAACGACAAAATCCGGAATGTCTTTTTTAAGACCGCAGACTTTCAACAGGGTTTTGCAAGCTCGGATTTCTTCTCTCCTATCATCCGCTAAGGAAACTCTTATGGTGTCTCCGATTCCTTCCTTTAATAAGGGAATGAGGGCATAGGAAGATTTGATGCAGCCTTCGGTCCCATAACCGGATTCGGTTAAACCGATATGAAGAGGATAAGGATAGCGGGAATAGGCCTTCTCGTAAAGTTCGGCTAGATGGATAGGGTTGGAAGTTTTTAAGGATAGCACCAAATGAGAGAAATTCTCTTGTCTGAAGACTTCAACGGTTTCATCCATTGCCAGAAGAACATCATCGACCTGGCTGGATGTCTTGCCCCGGAATTTGTTCAAGGACCCGGAATTGACCCCGATTCGAATCGGAACATTCCTTTCCTTGCATTTTTCAATGACTGCCCTAAGATTTGCAAGAGAGCCGATATTGCCGGGATTGATTCTGATTTTATCAGCCCCGCAATCAATCGCTTTTAAGGCAAACCGGTAATCAAAGTGAATATCCGCAATGATCGGAATATTTACCTGAGATTTGATATCCTTTAAGGCTTCACAATCGGCAAAATCCAAGATTGAAAATCGCATCATGTCCATACCCATCTTGGCTAAATCGTTGGTCTCAGCCACTAGTTCCTTGACATGAGTGGTTTTCATGTCACCCATGGACTGAATAAGAATCGGGTGATTATTTCCGATGACTTTATTTCCGATATTGAACGAAATCCTGTTTTGTTTTTCCATAGCTTGATTTTACCACAACAGTAGGATTATTACTTGTTTTGTTCTATACTGAAACAATGATAAAATTAGCCCAACAAGAAGATTTAGGTGCTCTCAAAGACTATTTAGGAAACGAAGATCCTTGGACCTTATTCTTTTACGGTGACTTATACAATTATTCCATCGATAGCAAGAAAGCCAAATTCTATTTAGGAATCAAGGACAAAAAGATTTCATATCTGGTTTTAGTTTTCCGAAATACTTTGCTTCAGTTCTATTCTCGGGATGAAAACTATGATTTTGAGGAAGCCAAAGCCTTTCTTCTAAGCCAGAAGATTTCTGTCTTATCGGGTAAGGAAGACTTATTAGAGCCTTTTCTTAAGTTCTTTCCTCCTAAAAAATTGGAATCAACTTATCTTTCGGTAATAACCAAAATCAGTCAGGCACCTGACTTTCAGCTTAAGGAAGGATTTTCGATAAGGGAAATCACTACTAAAGAGGAATTCAGAGTATATGTAAGATTCCTATCTGAAATCAAAGAATTTCACTCTAACAGCAAAAGCCTTAACGAAGATGTCGAATCTTACTTTCAGGAATATGAGAAAGGCTGTCACTTCATTGGTGTTTTTAATGAAAAAGGAGAGCTTGTTTCAACAGTAGGCTCAAGCGCCGACAATGATGTGTCAGCTATGATTGTCGGAGTAGCAACTCTACCATCCTACCGGAAACTCGGTTTAGCAAGTCTTGCTCTTTATCAGCTGGTTAAAAAGGAATTTGGTTTGGGTAAGAAGTATCTAGCCTTGTTTTACGATAATCCTTTGGCTGGAAAAATCTATCATAATCTCGGTTTTAGGGAAATAGGCAAGTATGGAATGCTACGTTAGGAACCTAAAAATGTTTCAAAAGGACTTTTTATGACCCGAAGTGCTCAAAAAGAAGCGAATCACGAAAATAAAGCTTGTAATAATGAGTAAAGTAAATCTATAATATACAGGTTGTCTATAGGAGGTTACATCTATGGCTGAGAAACGTGCAGATATCATTCTTCGCTGCTCTGTTTGCAAGGATGAAAACTATATCACCACGAAGAACAAGAGACTTCATCCGGACAGATTCACGACAAAGAAGTATTGCCCTAACTGCAAGAAGATGACTCTTCATGAAGAGAAGAAGTAGTTTATTTTAGGAGGTAAAAACTATGGCTGATATGATCGATGCCGGTGAGCTTGGGCCGGGTAAGGTATTCATTTACGATAGCAATCTTCTTTCGGTGGTTGATATTCAACACAATAAGACCGCTATGGCTAAGATGAAGCATAAGATCAAGGCTAAGAACCTTCGTACTGGTGCCATCATCGAAATGATGCTTTTCAGCGGTACTAAAGTTGAACTTGCTTACTTGGACAAGAAGATAATGCAGTTCCTTTATGCTGATGAGAACTTTGCTTATTTCATGGACAATACTACTTTTGATCAGGTCCAGATTTCCAAAGAAAATCTCAAATGGGAACTTCAGTTCTTAGCTCCTAATTCAGATTTCACTATCACTTATTTTGGTAATGAGATTTTGGGTGTTGAGCTTCCGGCTAAGGTTACTTTAACCATTACAGACACGGATGATAATGCCGTTGCCGGTGATACCGTCAATAAAGCTACCAAGGACGCTGTTGTTGAGACAGGTTATAAGCTTAAAGTTCCGATGTTTGTTAAGAACGGAACCAAGATTGTCATTCGCACCGATACCGGTGAGTATGATTCCAGAGCTTAAGCTTTGAATAATCAGACCGGTTCAAAAGCCGGTCTTTATTTTTATTAATTTGAAAGGATTCAGAGGAAACAAAAATGAATGTAACTATGAATACGGTAGGCTTTGTCTTCACACTCTTAGGCTGCATCGTCGTGGGTGTCGTCATCGGCTACTTCGTTACCCGCAAGCTTTTCAAGGCTGAACTTGAAAAGAACCCGCCTATCACTGAAAGCATGATCAAGGCCATGTACCGCTCAATGGGTGTCACTCCGGCTCAAAGCAAGGTCAATCAGACCATGAAAGCCATCAAAGACGCTCAAAAGAACGGCAATAAGTAATTCTTTGTTTTAACTGAAAAAGCCCGGCTAACGCTGGGCTTTTATTGTGCTCTAGTTTTTCTTGAAGTGAGTGTCAGGTTCTTTGCCTTGAGCCAGTCTCTCAATATTGGAATAATGTCGGATGACAACTAAAAGTGCAAATAGACCCACAAAGATGGTAGTGACGAAACTTAAGTGAAGCATGAAGGAAGAGGAGAAGTACATGCCGCCATCGAAAGTGCTTGGATTTGATAGGATAGTAAGGTCTAAGACCATCGGAACAAAGGAGATGAGGAAGCAAGAGGGGACACCGATAACTGAGGAGAGAGAAACTTTGCGACCAAATTTATAAACCATGAAGAAGACAGTGACGCCAAAGAGAGCAATAAGCGGAGAAGTGAAGAGGATGTAACCGGCAAAGCAAGCTACGGCTTTACCACCCTTGAAATGATTGAAGAGAGGGAAGGAATGGCCAAGAGCAACAAAGAAGCCCGCTAATCCTACCAGCAGTTCTCTTAATTTAGAATCAATATCTAATGGTCCATAGATGATGAAGACCATGACCAAAGCACAGATTAAGTACGTCTTCAGAATATCAATTGCCATGGTCATGATGCCGGCTTTCTTGCCAATGACCCGGCCAACGTTAGTCCCACCGGCATTTCCAGACCCGACTTTGGTGATATCGATGCCATGAGCTTTAGCCACTATTACACTGGTTGGAATAGAGCCAATTAGATAGCCGACAAGGATTACAGAGGCTATGAATATTCCAATATATAATGAATTCATGAATTTGTCCTCTAAAAGCTTAATAATTATAGCCTATAATACTTTATTTTAATACAAAAACAAAGTAAAATTAGTACCGAGGTATTTCAAATGAGTGGAAGCTATAACGCAAGCAATTTGACTGTCCTTCATGGCTTAGAGCCAGTACGAGAAAGACCTGGCATGTATATCGGTTCAACCGATACCGTCGGTCTTCATCATCTTGTCTGGGAAATCGTCGATAATGCTGTCGATGAAGCAAATGAAGGCTTTGGCAAGAATATTTTTGTAACCATCCATGACGATGGTTCAATGGAAGTTCAGGATCAGGGACGAGGCATTCCGTATGATTACAACTCCAAGGAAAAGCTTAACGGATTCCAAATCGTCTACCAGACTCTGCACGGCGGCGGAAAGTTTGATGAAAGCAACTATAAATCCGCTGGCGGCTTACATGGTGTCGGCGCTAGTGTCACTAACGCTCTTTCTGAGTGGATGGAAGTCCATTCTTACAAGGATGGCGAAGATCATTTCTGCCGGTTCACTGAAGGCGGAAAGAAGTCAACCCCAATCAAGGACTTAGGTGAAACCACTAAGCGTGGTACCTCAGTCCGTTTCTACCCTGATAAAACTATTTTTGACGATATAATTTGGAACTATGAC
Source organism: Bacilli bacterium (assembly GCA_041670045.1). Classification (GTDB taxonomy): domain Bacteria; phylum Bacillota_I; class Bacilli_A; order RFN20; family CAG-288; genus Enterosoma. Next base: position 12,462 of record JBAXZY010000026.1, read on the forward strand.
CGTATTGCTTCTCATCTTGACGATCAGGCCTGCCTTACTAAAGGTGTGACCTTCCATTTGAAGGATGAAAGAACCAAGAGAAGCCAAGACTTCTTCTACGAAAACGGCCTTATGGAATATTTTTCCAGACATACCGCTGGCAAAGAACTTTTGACGAATTCCGTCCATATCGATGGCAATAGCGATGATGGCATCAAAGTGGAAGTGGTCTTCGGATTCCTTAAAGACAACTATGATGAGAAAATCATCTCCTTTGCAAACGGTGTCAGAACCGGTGATGGCGGTTATCATGTGACTGGTTTCAAGAAGGGTATGACTTCCTGCTACAACACCTACGGCATCAACCATGGCAAAATCAAATCCAACGATTCCTTAGACGGAGATTGTCTCCGTGAAGGACTCGTCTGCATACTTTCTGTCTGGGTTCCTGAGCATCTCCTACAGTTTGAAGGTCAGACAAAAGGCAAACTAGGCACCAAAGAAGCCCTTAACGGCGTCGACAATATTGTTGAAGGCAAATTATCCTATTACCTTGAAGAGCATGCCGCAGAAGCCGATGCGGTGGTCGAAAAGACGGTCAATGAGATGAAGGTAAGAGCTAAGACTGAGGACGACCGTAAAAAGGAACGTGAATTGCTGAAGACGAAGATGTCCGGATTCAACCTTTCCGATAAGCTGACTCCTTGTTCTTCCAAAGATTACAAAGACAATGAGCTTTTCATTGTTGAAGGCGACTCTGCAGGCGGTTCGGCCAAGAAAGGCCGTAATCCAAAGCATCAGGCTATTTTGCCGCTTAGAGGAAAACCGAAGAACACGACTGAAGTCGAGGATGAAAAGATCCTTCTTGGAAACAAGGAAATCGCCACTATGATCTACACCATCGGTGCTGGATTTGACCGTGATTTCAAAGTCAAGGACATCCATTATGGCAAGGTCATCATTATGACCGATGCTGATGATGATGGCAGTCATATTCAGTCCCTGCTTTTGACTTTCTTCTACAACCATATGAAACCGTTAGTGGAAACTGGGCATGTCTACATTGCTTGCCCGCCTTTATACCGTGTCTACAATTCAAGGAAGGAAATCTATTGCTGGGATGATACGGATTTAGCAAATGCGAGAAACAATATCGGTCAGGGCTATAAGGTCAACCGTTATAAGGGTTTAGGTGAAATGAATTATGAACAGCTTTCTTCAACCACCATGGCTCCTGAACACCGCAAACTGATTCAGGTTCTGATTCATGACGATGACGATGCCCACGATAAAGTCGATCTTTTCTTAGGAAAGGATTCTGACCGCCGCAAAGACTGGATTGATAACAACATCGATTTCTCCACCAAAGATACATTTACGCAGGAGGTAGCTCGTGAAAAGTAATAAAAAAGTTGTTCCGGAAATCAAAGAAAACATTGTTCCTTCCGGAATGAGCGAAGTCTTGATTGGGGCCTTTGACCGTTATGCCAAGGCTGTCATCACTGACCGTGCTATACCTGATGTCCGAGATGGTCTGAAACCGGTTCAGAGAAGAATCATTTACGATATGTTTGAGCAGGGTCAGGTCTTCACTAAACCGACTGTCAAATGCGCCACTATTGTCGGACACATCATGGGTCATTTTCATCCCCATGGCGATTCTTCTATTTATGATGCCTTAGTTCATCTTTCCCAGAACTGGAAGATGGAAGCCCCACTTATTGATTTTCAAGGAAACAACGGATCTTTAGATGATGATCCCGCCGCTGCTTACCGTTACACTGAAGCCCGTCTTTCTTCCTTAAGCGAATACTTGGTTTCCGGAATTGAAAAGGAAACCGTCGAAATGGTTCCGACTTTTGATGATAAATCCTTGGAGCCTACCGTTCTCCCTTCAAAATTCCCTAACCTGCTGATTAATGGCACCAGCGGCATCGCCGTTGGTTCTACGACTTATATTCCTTCCCATAACCTTAAAGAAGTCATCTCGGCTGTTATTTACCGTATGCAGCATAAGAGAGCCAACCTCGATGATTTGATTTCCTTCATTCCTGGACCTGATTTTCCGACTGGCGGCATCATTGATGATAAAGCCGCTTTAAGAACCATCTATGAATCCGGAAAAGGCTCTTTCTATTTGTATGCCAAGACCGAAATTGATAAAGAAAACAATGAAATTATCATAACCGAGATTCCTTTTGGCTTGGTCAAGATTGACTTTGTAGCCAGTCTCAATAAGCGCAAAGACACCGATAATCTCGACAACATCGAAGAAATCGTGGATGAATCCGCTAAGGATAATGTCAAGATTATCATCAAAGTCAAGGAAGGAGCCAATCCTAGCGATATTCTTAACTACTTAGAAACTAAAGGCGCTCTTAGAAACACCATTGGCTGCAATTTCCTGGCTATTGATAAAGGTCATCCTAAGACGATGTCCTTATTGGAAATCATTGATGCCTACATCGATCACCAAAGAGTCATTGAGACTAAATCCGCCGGCTTTGACTTAAAGACCGACAAAGACCGTTTGGAAATCGTCTTCGGCTTAGTCAAAGTCTATCCTATCATTGATGAATTGATTCCAAAGATTAAGGCCTGCTCCGGCAAGGAAAGTGTGAAGCAGATGTTGATGAAAGACTATGGCTTCACTGAACGTCAGTCCGAAGCAATTGCCATGTTGCCTTTGTATCGTTTAAGCAATACTGATATCAATGCCCTAAGAATTGAAGAAACCAATCTTAATGCTGATATTGAAAGATTGAAAGGAATCCTTTCTGATTCCGATAAACTCGACCATGAAATCATTACCACTCTAAAGGAAATCCAGAAAAACTACAGCTCTGAAAGAAAGACTGCCATCCTGGATGAGAAGCTTGACTTCAAAGCTGTCGACCAAACCAAGCTGATTGCCAAAGAGGAATGCTATGTCTGCATTACTGAGGATGGGTATGCTAAACGCACCACTCCTAAGTCCTACCAAGCCTGCAAAGACGCCAATTCCGCTAATGATCCTCTGAATATTCCGAAGATCAAATTAGGCGACCGGGTGGTATTCGACCAGAAATGTTCCACTCACGATAGCTTGCTTTTCTTCACTGCCAAAGGCAATTATGGTTACCTCCCTATCTATATGCTTACCGATTTGAAATGGAAGGAAGAAGGCAAGCATCTGAATAATCTTTTAACCCTTAAACCGGATGAAAAAATTATTAAGGTCTTCTTATGCAATGAATTCAGAGATGGTATCTTTGTAATTATCTTGACTGCTCTAAATAAAATCAAACGTCTTACTTTGAAATCCTTAGAACAATCCGGACTTACAAAGCGTCCATTGAGAGCCTGCAAATTGTTGTCAGGTGATGACCAAGTCGTCGGCGTCGAGATGACCGGCGGAAACAGTGATATTATGGTCGTCGATAATATCGGCCGTGCCTCCCGTTTCAACGAGTCGGAAGTCGAAGTAGTTTCACCTACGGCTGTCGGCGTGAAGGCTATTTCTTCTTCCATCGATAATGCCCCTTTGATTTCTTTGGTTACTTTTTCTAGCAAGGAAGCTTCTTTGCTTCTTGCTGTCTCCAATCGAAGAGCTGCCCGATTGATCAATTCCAGCCGTATTCCGACCACTAACCGTCTAGGGCCTAAATCCAACTTGGTACGAATCTTTAAGAAGAACCCTATGACTTTAATTTCCGTTTCTAAAGTCAATAAAGTCCGTGGTCAGTCTAACTATTCCGGTTTAGCTACTCCGGAGAGCAATGTTGCCTTGGACTTAGGAAACCTTGATCCTGTTGAAATCAACTCCGAAATGCGTGAGAACATCCCTGGGTTAGGCAAAGCCCCGATCATAGGTGTCCACGATTTCGGTCAAGTCATTGATGACAGATTTTTAATCGAAGCCCCGGTCATGGCAAAGCCGGTTAGCGTCAAAGCCAATGTCGACAAAGCCGATACCCAACTGAGTCTTTTCGATCTGTTTGAGAAAGAAAATCCCAAGAAATAACGTCTTAGGATATAATAGTGTTGATGAAAAAAACAAAAGCGTCGTTTACTTGCCAATCCATCTACGATATTGACCCTCAGTTTTTTGTATCCCTAGGCGTCAAAGCCGTGATTGCTGATTTGGACCAGACGCTTGATACGGCCTTCACTGATACTCCTTCCCCTCGTGTCTTTGCTTTACGTGATGAGTTAGCTCAGCTTCATATCCAGCTTATAGTAATTTCCAACAACCGTGACAAAAGGGTTTCTCCCTATGTTAAAAAACTGCAGGTTCCTTATCTCTCCTTTGCCTTAAAATTCTTCAAAGGAAAAGTCCTGAAGTTTCTCAAAAAAGAGAACCTTAAAGTCGAGGACTGTGTCTTTGTCGGGGATCAGCTTTATACCGATGGCATCTACACCTCTAAAATCCATGGCCGTCTGATACTGACTGAACCTTTAAGTCCGAAAGACAATATTCCAACTAAGATGGTACGAGGCCTGGATAAACACTTCCGGGAAAAATACCGTCGACAAGGAAGACTAGGCCTTCCCTGCCCGTTAAGAATAGGAAAAGGAGAATAACATATGTTCTTCAAGAAAAACAAAACCAGTGGTCTGACTGAAGAAATCCGTGTCCGCCGTTGCTATGGCTGCGGCGCCATCCTTCAGGATCAGGACCCTAATGAAGTCGGTTACGTTCCACCTGAAAAGTTCGTCAGCGGAGAGGAAACCCTCTGCGAGCGATGCTTTAAATTGCGTCATTTCTCATCCCTAAGAAAGAATCCGGATTTCAACCTGGATTATGTCACTATTCTTAATGATGCTAAAGAGCATGATGCCTTAGCCGTCTATGTTCTCAA
>JBAXZY010000027.1:0-17188 GCA_041670045.1 Bacilli bacterium
GATATCATTCCTGCTGATGTGAGACTGATTACTTCAGTCGACATCAAATCAGATGAATCTTCTTTAACTGGTGAATCCGTTCCGGCTGAAAAGGATGCTAAGGCCGTATTACCCGAAGATACTGTACCTGCTGATAAAAATAATATCGGACATATGAGTTGCCCTATCAGTTATGGAAGAGGCACTGGTATTGTTATTGCTACCGGTATGAATACCGAAGTCGGTAAGATTGCTACTATGTTAACTAAGGCTGAAGATGATGAAACTCCTCTTCAGAAGAAACTGGCTATCTTATCTAAGCAGTTAGGCTTGATTTGCTTAATCATTGTTATTGCAACCTTTGTCATCGGTATGATCTGGGCTTGTATCCGTATTGGTCTATCAGCAAATCCTGATTGGTCCAAGTTAGGTATGGATACCTTGGATTTATTTGAATCCGCTATTGCTTTAGCTGTAGCCGCTATTCCTGAAGGTTTACCGGCTATTGTCACAATCGCCTTAGCTTTAGGTGTTGGCAAGATGGTTAAGGTTAACACCATTGTCAGAAAGCTTCCTTCCGTTGAAACTTTAGGCTCTGTCACTGTGGTCTGTTCTGATAAGACCGGAACTTTGACTCAGAACCGAATGACCGTTAAGAAGGTCTATATCAATGGTCAGACCTATGATGCCGATAAAGCCGTCAATCAGGAATTCTTAGCTACCGGTATGATGCTTTGCTGCAATGCTTCCATTAATGGTGATCGATACGGTGACCCGACTGAATTGGCTTTCTTGGATTATGCTAAGACTTTAGGAATCAGTAAGGAAAAGACGGAAGAAGAAAGTCAGCCTCGTATTGACGAACTGCCTTTTGATTCAGTAAGAAAGATGATGTCGACTGAGCATCAGCTCAAAGATGGAAGAAAGATCATCTACACTAAAGGTGCTTTGGATTCCATTCTCAAGCACGTTGATTCCATTGAAATCAATGGTCAGGTTCGACCGATTACTCAGGCTGATATGGATGCCATCAATAAGGCTGCTTCCGATATGGCAAAAGAAGCCTACCGTGTCTTAGCCTTTGCTTATAAGTATCAGGATCAAAGAGATGAAAGACCTGTCGAAGATCATTTGATCTATTGCGGAATGGTCGGCATGATTGATCCGGAAAGAACAGAAGCTAAACCGGCTGTTGAAAAACTGAAGCATGCTGGTATCAAGACTGTCATGATCACCGGTGATCATAAGGATACCGCCTTCGCCATTGCTAAAAACTTAGGCATCGCTGATGATCCTAATCAGTGCATCAGTGGTGATGAACTGAATACGATGAGTGATGAAAAGCTTCAGGAAGTAGTCAAGACCACTAGAGTCTTCGCTCGTGTCTCACCGGAAAACAAGGTTCAGATTGTCAAAGCCTTAAAAGCTAACGGCAACATTGTCTCAATGACCGGTGATGGTGTTAATGATGCTCCCTCTCTTAGAGCCGCTGATATCGGTATTGCCATGGGCATCACCGGAACGGATGTTGCTAAGTCAGCCGCTGATATGGTTCTGACTGATGATAACTTTGCTTCCATTGAAAAAGCCGTTGAAGAAGGAAGAGGTATCTACGCTAACGTCAAGAAATCAATTCTCTATCTCTTATCCTCAAACTTCGGTGAAGTCATGGTAATGTTCGTTACCTTATTATTAGGATGGCCCTTACCCTTAGCTACTCTCCATATTCTTTGGATCAACTTAATCACTGATTCTTTACCGGCTATTGCTCTAGGCATGGATGACAAAGAAAAAGACATTATGGATCAGAAGCCTCGTAATCCAAAAGACGGTATCTTCTCACATGGTGCCTTAGGTTTCACTTTGATGTATGGCGCCTTCATCTTCATTGTCACTATGTTAGCTTTCCTCTTACCCGTCTTTGAACATATGGGTGCCATTGCTGATTGGGATTGGAGCTGGGATGGATTAGTAAGATGCATGAATTCTCAGAATATGGCTGGCGAATACGTGGGAGTCAAATACGTCAATGGCTCCTATATTGCTTCTACTCCCTTTGCTACCGAAGCTGAGTTAGATGCCGTTCAGTTTAAAGAAGGTTACTTAAACGTCCATGAACAGGCTCAGACCTTTGCCTTCACTTGCTTAGCTATGTCTCAGATCTTCCATATGATCGGTATGACTGATATCAAGAGATCCTTCATTCATGTCTTCACCGGCAAGAACTGGATGCTCTTGGTTGCCTTTGTTGCTGGCTTTGCTCTCCAGGTCTTTGTTACTGAAGTTGATCCGATGGCCTTAGTCTTCAGAACGACCAAGCTTCAGTGGTTTGAGTGGTTCGAGTTATTAGGATTCTCTGTTGTTCCCTTAGTTGTCCACGAATGCTTAGCTCCTTACTACCGTAAGACCCAGTCGCAGATCATCTAACGACATTTAACCGCTTGAGTCTTGCTCAAGCGGTTTTTTCTTTTTAAGATTAGTTGTATAATCATTTCAGCTAAAAGGAGAAACATCATGTCTGATGAGATAATAAGTACTTTAGATCTGACCAAAGTCTATGCTCAGAAAAAAGCTCTTGATAGTGTTAACTTAACAGTCCATCAAGGTGATATTTTAGGTTTGGTCGGAAAGAACGGCGCCGGCAAGACGACGTTGATAAGGATCCTATCCGGAATTGTTAAGCCGACCAGCGGAAGCTTTAAGTTATTCAATGATGGAGACAGAAACCATCTGTCATCTTTATTAGGCAACGTCTCCTGTATGATCGAACACCCGGCTTTATATGAAGAACTAACAGGAGCTGAAAATCTAGTCACTGCCTGTATCCTAAAAGACATTGCTAGTCCAATTCAAAGCGGCTATGTCCGTAAGAAGATGGACTTTGTCGGATTAGGTGACTTAGTAGACAGTAAAAAGAAAGTCAAAAACTATTCCTTAGGTATGAAGCAGCGTTTAGGTATTGCAATGGCAACCATTGGTGAACCTAAGCTCATGATGCTGGATGAACCTACTAATGGACTTGATCCTAGTGGTATTGCGGAGATCAGACAGTTGTTAGTGTCTCTTAATCAAAAGAATGGAGCTACCATTCTCATTTCCAGTCATATTCTTCCGGAATTAGAAAAATTTGCAACTTCCTATGTCTTCATTGATCAAGGAAAGATATTGGCCTCAAAGTCAGCTAGTGAGCTTGAATTAACCAGCGGAAAATCCTTAATCATCAAAACAAATGACAATCAAACGGCTTTTAATTTACTCAAGGAAAAAGGTTTCAAAGCTGTTTTGGTCGATGATAAAATCCGTGTTGAGGATATTACTCAAACCAGTGATGTTCTGAACCTTTTGTATGCTAACCAACTTACTTTGAATTTCATGAAGGAAGAGGAGAATAGTCTTGAAGAATATTATTTGGGACTGACTGGAGGAAACAAGCAATGAGTAAAGTATTAAAAAGTTACTTTTACCGTCTGAAATACTTCACCCTTTTTAAAGTCCTTTTGATTCTAAGTTTCGTCGGAACATTAGCTTATATAGGAATCTATTGTGGAACCGTTCTTTATATGCTAACAGAAACATACGGTGACAATATACCTAACTCCTTATCTTTGGCTTCCCTAACAAATTCAACCATTGCTTATGACTCTACTGCTGTTCTAGGTGCCACGTTAGTCATCTTGATATTCTTCTTACGAGATATTCAGCATAATACCATGCGAGGTCAGTTACTTGCCGGTGTCAATAGAAGAGATATCTTCTTTGCTTCCGTCATTTTCTCCTACATAATCACCTTTGCCTTCTTAATAGTCAATGTTTTAGCAGTATGGTTAATGGGATCTTGTTTTATGGGGCACGGATCAGCTGCCATCATGGAGAAGACCAGCGATTTCCTTCTCAAATTTTTGATGACATTAATGATTACCTTAGCTGTCCCAATGATTGCCGTTTCCTCAATGATGATGACTCAAAGCCGAGTAGGTACAATTCTAATATTAGTAGGAATCTATTTATGGCTACAAATTACGGGGCTTTTGTTTACTATGATGGAAAGTGGAGTTATCGGCGGTGGTTCTTATGAATTCTGGGAATTCTGGACCGGATATCAGAATCTAAAATCCTCTTCTACCATGGAAGATGCCCTGGGCCTGAATATAAATATCGGGTTAGATAATGCGTATCAATACGTTATTGATAGCAGTGGCAGCATGTCCAGTACTAAAGTCAGCGGGCGTACCGTTCCTCTAGTCTTAAAAACAGTCTTCTCAAAACTGTTTGTTATTGCTGGTTTCATGACTTCTGGACTATTAGTGTTTGAGAGAAGAGATTTAAAATAATCAGCTTCTCATGCCTTTACTGATTCGATAAACCAAAATCTGCTCTAAGTTTAAAGCAAATAAAGCTACTATTCCATAGATGAAATCCATGGGTATCGTTTTTCTAAATTCTTTTAAACGGAAATTTCGGAACAACTTTTCAACATAGGTAAAGAATTTTTCTTGATTCTCACCTTGCAGCAAGTTAATGACTTTGACAATGAAATGATCATCTTCATGATTGGCATATTGTAAAGCTTCGCTGGCATAGAATAAGAAGTCCGGTTTAAGACTGGTTTTAGAATATTCCTGGATGAACTCAGTCAGATAATTTGAGTAGACTAATCCCGATGATAAAAGGATTTGTTTCACATCACCGGTTGGATTGTCGCTGACTTTAACTAAAAAATTTTCAAGATAGATAAGATTAGAAGTTAAATTATTGGCCAGTTTCTGATCGTCATCCAGCTCCGAATCGAACATATCAGTGGCGGAAGCCATAAAGAAGCCTTGGTGGAGAGCTTTGTTTTTAAGTTGAGTAGATGAAAGCAGATTATCGAAAGTAGGATTAACTGTCCTTAATGGGTCTTTAAAAGAGGGCAGGTCATTTAAAGGAAGATGCTCATCCTTGAATTGGAACAGTTTCTCAATTTCTTTTTTGCTAGGATGGCTGCTATTGCATAATAAACGATAGAAAGGTTCCATGAAGCAGACAGGTAAACCTAATTCATTGGTTTCCATTCGTGCTCTTTCTTTCTTCGTCTTTAGATAACTGTATTTCTTAATAGTGGCATTCAAAGCAAACAATAGACCTTCCTCATCATCTTTTAGAAGATAGAAAGTATTGATATCCTTGGACTTTGAAAAAGCAAAGAAAAGCGGGCCAGGAGAGACATAATACAATGTTCCGTTGATGACATGAGGATAACTGACAAGGTAATGCCGAGACTTTTCTTCATCATGGAAGAAGGAATGATAAACCATTTGGTAGAAAGAACGGTTAAGATGGCCGGCATAATCACTGGCAATATCGGCTATACCTTTATCTAAACCTTTCTTAGGCTCATAAAAATTACGCATACCATAGGCATAATCAGAAAAGCTGGATCTGAAATCGGAATCCGACATCTGAATAATGGCCTCGATATTAGCAGGATTCAACGATGTCTTGATTTCCTCTTCCTTCAAACATAGCTTGATGAAATCAGGTGAGAAATAAAGACGGAGATTGTCATCGGCTTTTTCTCTTAAAGAATAGAAAGGACGATTGGTGTTTTCCCGTCCTAAAATGTAAACTCCTCGATTCAGTGATTCCCTGAAAACAAGCATCAGGGCCAATGACTGATCAAAATGAAGGACTTCTTCCTGCTTAGGCTGATCAAATAAAGAAATGTTGTCTTTGAACTTCAACTGTGAAATCAAGTCTTTGGAAAGATCAAGAGTAGAGAGAACCTCTAAATGGATTCCTAAGAATAAAGCTTCCACAGAATAATCGGTGCAAGGTTGGAAGGCAAAGCGGTAAAGGTATTCGCTGTCATACAACGAAATTGAATATAAGAAAGAACCACTAGCTAGGAAGAAACGTCGGAAAATCTTATGAAGGTTAGTTAAAGCCTCCTGATCCTTGGAATCAAAATAGAAAGAGCCGTCTTTATCTTTATAAGTTAAGAATAAACGTCCTTTATAGACTTGAGGAATTGGAAGATAAGGATCATTGAATTCCTCGCCTTCCGAAACCAATTGGAATATTTTCCGGTCATGAAGGTTCGTAATCGAAGAAAAGAAATGCTCAATATCCTTGGAGAAAAGATAATGAATTGCGAAATCAATCAACTCATGGAAAGAATTGACATTTATTTTAGGTTCAATAGAAACCAAACTCTCTGCTTCTTTGGAACTGTAACCCTGATTAAGCAAATCAAAGTATTTTCGAACAGTAGCTAGATGACCATCACTGTCATCCTGGCTGATGAAGGTTCTCAGATTAGCAAAATCAGCACCTAAAGGCGAAGTCTCATAGCTGATCTTCTCTGATTCATCTAGTCCTTTCTTATAAGTATCGGTATCACCTGTAAATAAAGCCAAAATCTTAGGATCTTTTCCTTCATAATGAGCGGAATAGAAATGCTGTCTAGCTTCATACACCGTAGTTCGGTTATAGACAAAGAAGCCTTCATCCGCTAATTTGATTTTCGTATAAAAGAGAGGATTGTATCCAGTTTCTGGCAAAAACAAAGTACCATTTGTTTCGGCAAAGAAAGTTACAATACCAGACTGCTTAAATGATCGTCCTTCATAGAAAGTAAATAAATCCAGGAAATGCTTAGAATCACCATGCTCAAAATCAAAGAACCTGGCAGTTTCAAAAGCTGGATAGGGAAGCCCCATCATCTTCAAAAAAATAGATGGCACAAATCCTAATTGTGGATGCTTTAAAAAATAAGCTTTTGTACCAATAAAGGCGGTTTCTATTCGATTCTTTTCATCTAAGGAGAACTGATAGTTTGTCGGGATGAATTCCTCAGTGACTTGATCATCTTTCTTTTTAAACACTCGATAATCGCTGGTAGTCATAAAGAACGGAGTTCCGAAATAAGCAAAACGAGTTCTGATATTGGTGGTTTCTAAATCATGATCCAAAACCGACCCTTTAAAAAGATGTTTGACATTGTAGCGTTTAAAAAAGAAATCATTCAAAAGGCCGCGGATTAAAGCAAAGAAATAATTCCTTAAAGTCATTTGAAAGACAAAGTCAGCTTGGTTTAAAGGCTTGAAAGGACCAAAAGCAATTGCTGCCTTTTGGGAAATCGTCATATTGTCAAGCCGTTTGAAGGTACGAAGGTAATCGTCTTTATTGAGCAGATAGATCTTATCAGCAAAATCCATTAGCATCTTATCACTGTCTTCATTAACAGCTTTAAAGCTTTCCGGAAGTTTAGTCTCATCAATAAAAATCGGATAGAACATTTCACTTTCTAAAGCCGGATCATGTAACGCTCTTTCCGGATTAAGACAGAATACACCGTTAGCAATCAAATAATTGATAGCTTCAATGACAGGCATACTAGTCGATTCAAGAACCGCTTCAGTGAAAGTGTTCTGAGTTTCTTCTTTCTGATATAAGCCATTTTCAAAATGAATCCGATTCAAAATCTCATCACAGGTTAAAGGAACACGGTTTTTGTCTTTATCAATTCGGCTCATCACGCTTAAAGGCAAGCCTAAGACCTGATATAAGACTTCCGGATTAGAGGCTGTTTCATATCTTTGACCATAAATTGTGGTATACACGGGATATCTAAGTATGGAAATATAATGAGTATAGAAATGGATTCTTTCTAAAAGTGAATCCATATCCTCAATGGCCATATGGTAGTCATTGTCTGAATCCGAATAAACATCATAAAAAGCTCCGCTTAATTCGTAACGGTATTTAGTATTGAAGGAAGGTTCTTTGTCTTCTTTGAACAATTCCGGTGTATATTCCATTATTTTCTACCCACCCTTGTTTCCAGTAGTGCAAAACTTTCAATGAATTTCTGCAGTAAGTAAGTCAAGAATCCTAAAATCACTTGCTCAGTTGAAAAAATAAGTTCAGGTCTGACGCGATTGACTTGCGGAAAATATTTTTCTCTGACCATTTTGTCAAGTGATAATAGAGTTCCTATTTCTACAATCATATTAAAGAAAACATCTTTTTGCAGAGAATAGGTGTCTAGTATCACGCCATTTGCATAAGCCATAATTTCCTGCTTGTCCGGGGAGAGCTTATTGAAATCGAAAAGATAGTTCTTTAGAACATCTTTATCCATACACATGAAAGAGAATAGATTAGCAGGAGGCTCATGTGAGAACAAAAGAATCGGAAGTTTTTCACTGGAATTAGATGTTACATCATATACAAAACTGGAATCATATTTGATAGTGGAAAGAGGATTGTCAGTCAAGACCAGAATTCCTTCCTTAGCTAATTGATTATTAGCAAAACTATATTCAGCCTCAAGATTCTCTTTGAAAGGATAAGCCTTGTTGAAAGGAACCACGTAAGCACAATGATTGATATTGGTGCAACGTCGGCAAATGGCATCTCGGAATTCGAATTTAGCAAATAAATCTTCAATTGATCCTAAAGACAGATCATAATCTGCATATTTAATGACCGCTCTTAAGGGCAGACCCGTAACTGCTAAAATAGTGGCCACTTCAATTTGCTTATCAATCTGTTGTTCTTCTTTCTCCTGATATACTTTCAGTAAGAAATCATGAATAGCTGTCTTATCACATTGGCAGAAATAGAAATGATCAGATGAAGGATCAATAGCATAAGCATTAAAAACCCGTCCTAAGAAAACATAGGGATAAGGTAATCGGGGATTGTAATCGATATTCAAAGAAATCACAGAATCCAAGCCTGGTATGACCTTCCTCGAGATATAGAAAGCATAGGAAAGCTCAATCATTTTATAGACAAAGAAAAGACGATAGAAGATCTGCTGGTATTTTTGAATCAGTTCATATAAATCAGGAGTGCAGTCAAACATCATTTTCCGAATAGTATCAATTCCAAGAGAAGCAAAAGAGCTTACCTGTTCCGTGAAGTCCTTATATCCCATTTCATCCTGGAAGCAGGAGGTCAATAAAGCCACAACTGTATTTTTAGTGATATCAATGTAAGGCAAAAGAATAGGATCTATTCGGCTTCTCTCAAAAGAAAGAAGCGAATGATAAGTTTTGTTTTCGATTGCATCAATAAAAGAATCGATTGAGAAGTCGTCTCCAAAAGTCTTCACAAAGAAGACACCTTTTATAGAAGCTAGAGAACGGATATAAGAGAAATAAACGTTGTAAGGTTTAAAAGACTGATCATCAATGTTTTCATGGTAACTAGGTGTAGTATGATTGCAAAGATGGCAGAGATGGTCTTTAAAAGGAATTTGAGAAACTAGAGGCTTAGTGATATCAATTAAAGAATTGATGTTGTCCGGTAAGCCTAAATTAGACAGAATATAGTAATTTCGTTGTGACAGCCCCGTTTTAGAAGCCTTTTTGCCACGCTGATTATAATCAAACAAGGCACCATAATATTCAATACGACTGAAAATAGCTTCTTTTTCAGAGGCACAGATATACGGAGTGGAGAAATAGTTTTCCCGGAATGAATAACACAAGGCACCATAATTGACATACGGATAAGGAAGGTTAGGTTCATAGGTTTCATTAGTCTTGGGTAACCCATCCAGTGCCATCAACGACATTGTATCTTCCTGCTGGATTCTTTCAAAACGATATTCCATTTCTTCAATCAGAATCGGATAAGTGGCCGCAAATAATCCAAACGATGTTAGTTCCGGAGTGATTTCTTCCTGAAGATTGTAAAACTTCAGCATACCCGCAATTGCTTGGTTGACAGTCTGCTTCTTACTGAAAGAACGCAAGTAGAAAGGCAAAGCGGTATTACCGGATACTTGGTCAAGCTTCGTAAATAAATCTTTGATTTTAGGGCTTTCATCATAGACGTTACTTTGAGAGTAGAAAACTTCATTAACAAAAGAACCGTTTCCTTCATCAAACAGTTTTCGTAATGCCGGTCGGCGAGAAGCTTTTCTAACGGTAATCTGAATCTCGGAATCACCAATGCCATTAGGCAAAGAGGGGTTAAGATCAATGTTGACCCCTTCATCATTCAAACGACGATTTTGGAAAACGAAATCATGTTCGCTTTCTTTGCTTAGATAAGAATAAAAAGAATCGACTCTTTTAGCTGATAAAAAGGAAAGGGAGTCAGAAACTCCTTCTTCAAAAGGAAAAGCTTTCATAACTTTTGAAACTGAAGGATTAATGATGTTAGAAATGAATTTATATCCAGGATATGGTAAACCTAACTGACAATATAAATCCAGGGCATCCAAATCAGAATTGCTCTTCAGGCAGTTGCTGACTAAATATTTGATTCTGGTAGTATCCTGACTTAAGAAGAACCAGTTTTTCTGGTCATATGAAAACATATCACCATTAAACGAAGATAAAACATAAGTATCTTTTTTGCCATGAATCATAGAGACCGACATATACGACAGTTTAGTCGTTACTTTATTCAAAACTGAGAAAGAATAATCATCATAAAGAACATTAATTAAGGAAGCCAAATAAGAGCGTAATAAAGCTGCATATTCTATCCGATATTCTTCATTATCCACTAAATCAGCCAGTTCCTGATCGAAAGAAAGATTAACAAAATAATCTAAGCGTCTATCAAATGAAAACACATCAAACCTCTTCATCCAATCAATAAATTGCTTATTATATTTATTATAAAGAAAGTCAATAGCAAATCTTGCAGAAGTGGCTTCTAAATACAGTTGTTTATTTTTGGATGTTAAGGTCTTTTCATTAATATAGACCGGTAGACCGTCAGTCTTACCCTCAATGAAAGGTTTGGTCTCATCAAAGGGAAAGAAGAATCCCTGAGTAAGGCAATATAATTTAAAGTCATCGCAGTACCATTTGTGGTTCAAAGGTTGATAGAAGCTTTGATAACATTCTTTTCTTAAGTCACTGGCACCGGCTGCAAAAGTAAGCTGTGGGATGATGTCTTTAGCAAAATCAATTCGAGAATAGAACTGATCTGGTAATCCTAATACCTGTTTCTTGACTTCGATTGAATCAACAGGACGTAAAGAAAAGCCTTTGCCATCAAATACAGGATATTCTTTTCTTTTTGAAATCCGTTGCTTATAAAAATCAATCGTTGCTTCAATCGACGGTTTATCTTCCACAGGCAAAACCAGCCACCCACTGTTATCGACTAAGCCTAGATGGAGTAAACCAAATAAGGCTTCCCGATAATTCGAGTGAAAGCTAATATCAAGATTCTTATTCCCCAGCAGAAAATATCCCATGTGTTTTAATTAAAATCGGAGAACGTCAGAGTGGCTTTCGAAGTAGTAACACTATCGACTGAGAAATCATAGCGAGGACTGGTTCCTTCATCAAAGACGAAAGAAGAATAGCTGTCTTTAAAGGAATCACCTTTAGTAAATAGACATTCATTGCTGGAATAACCAGTCTTCTTGCCTTCAATCTTAGTTCCAGTAGATGGAAGAAGAGAAATCAATCGGCCTCTATAAAACTTAAGTCCGGTATCACTGAGACTGCTATCATAGCAATATGATCTAGTATTGGAACAAATGTAGGTGTAGCCGACATAGCTGCTCCAGGAAGAGGGGAGCTTATCATAACTGTATCCGTCCCAGACTAAGCTAGAACCACTGACAGAAACTTTGCCAATTCGAGAGTTGACATGATAAACAAGAATTCCCGGCTTCGTATATTCACGGAGATTGTTGGTATAAAGATTGTTGCTATCCATTTCATTAAGTCCGGTTGGTGTATAAAGCTCCAATAAGAGATATTCATCAAAAGCCGTTTCGTTATAATCGTCGTTGCCATCGGAATCATAGATAGGAATTAAAAGGGAGTCTCCGTTTTCCGTAAAGGAAGAAAGGGATAGTTGATTGTTATTAGCAGCTAAATAGCTAGGGGTGACAACAGTAGGAGTTTTCCAGCCTAGGATGTACTTTGAATACGAATCATGATCACCGATGTTGAAGTCCATCATATCAATGCCACCGGTAGGAGTGTCATAATTGGTCTTGCCATCATAATCATAAGAATAATAATCATCCAATCCCATCATATGTCCAGTTTCATGAATGAAGGTATGAGCGTCACCGTTCTTAGTCTTATCAGTTCGGTAATAGTTATATTCAGTCAGGAAGTCAACACTGGCCCAGGAATAGGTGGAGAAAGAAAGACTATCACATTTAGAGGAACTGCTAGTCCAGGTGGTATAAGCCCAATAGAAATCAGAGTTGGTATCATAAGAGGCTGAATAAACCATCCAGACGGCATCTACATAACCATCGGAGTTGGAATCATAACCGGTAAAATCAAAACCATTGCTATCTAATTTCTTGACTGCCGCTTCTAAAATCGAGTCAGTATAATTGCCACTGTTTTTCTTTTCATAAGCAGTAGCGGCAGATTGGGCATCAGCAACGGTGGAAGACAAAGTAATAGTCGGAGCTACTTCTCCCGTGATATTCAGTTTGCCGTAACTGGAAGTATTGTAATAAGACGCCACGGACTGCCAACCGGTGTTAGTGGAATCACCAAAGAAAGAATTCTGGATGCGGCTTAATTCCGTAGTCGAGAAAGAATCATCCGTGAACTGGATCGGAATGACCAATAATTTGGAATTGCCAGTCGAGGGCAAATAATGATAATCAAAAGACGTGCCTACTTTTTCAATAGTTAAATTATCCTTTGAAAAACTCGAGGTGTAATTTGGGGTTTTATAGATGGCATTACCAGTCGGATTTGAATATGAGTTTGAGGTAGAATCATTGATTGTAATCCTTAAAAAATAGCAGGAACTTAAAGAAGTTACCGCAACAAGGGAACTGATAATAAAAAGCAGGTTCTTTTTCTTCATTAATTAATCTCCGTAATCAGAGCCGTGGCTCTCTGGTTCAATTAACACCTTTGCCTGATCAGCAACATCCATAGCCGTTAAGAAAATAAAGCCTTCAGCCACAACTAAAGGATTATCTTCCTGGCCAACAAAAACAACCTTCTTATTCTTTCTGACAATCTTATCCATTGTCTTCAGAATATCATCATAACGCTCAGGTCGGAGCATCTTGTATCCCTGAAGATAAGTGTAGAACTGTGGCTCAATATAAAAGACGGAGCCATCATCATTTTCATAGCAGATTGCAAAACGATTCTGTAAATCGACAAGGACCTTACGGTCAGACCATTCAGGGTATTTATTCATTGTTGTTTCCTATTCTTTGATTATACCATTTGTTTCTATGTTTAAGGGTAATAAAGGGAGGGGTAATTTTCAATACTTAAAGAAAAAAGAAAGGCTGGATATCAACATATTCAGGGGGTTTGTTTGTTTTTCGTTAATAACCGAAGACAAATTCGGGAAAGAAGAAATTACTTAGTATCAAGAGCAGCGGTTGTAGCTTGAATTATTGAGCCTATCCAATCAAAGTCTTCCTTTAAAGAAGCCATCTTAATTTCCTTAGAAGCAGCTAAATTAATACGACTGGCTTCTTTTAAGCCTAAGATAATTTCTGGATTAAGAAACTCTCTCTTAGTAAGACTATCTTCAATCACAGAGATGGTCTTTTTCAAAGAGGACATACTGGATTCAAAATCAAATTCCGAACTGAAAGGCTTCTTTCCCTTTTCTTTTCTATTTAAAAGTTTAGTAAGCATTAAAAGAGCTGACAACACACTGACTAAGATTGAATAGGAAATTCTTTTTCTTTCATCAGTGATTGTGCCACAACGCTTTAAATATTCATCATAGTTAGTCTTCATAGCTGTTACCTCTGATAGCCTGCATACAGTTAGCGGCTGTTGTTGAGAAAAGAGTCGGAGGATTAGGAATCTCATAAAATACTTTGAGAGAATTCAATAGCAGATTCTTCATAAATACCAAATCACTTTGAAGTATGCCTTGATACTGAGCAATAAAGCCATCTTCACACCATAGAATAAGATTGTCGATATAAGTAATTAATTTTCCGTTGTCAGCTAAAGACATAATCAGCTCATTCCATTCCATATCCGAATAAGGAGTCGTCTTCTTGGTGAAGGCAAAAAGCTTGCCATCTTCAGTCACCATCTTCTCTAACAGTTCTTCAAAATCCGGGAAAGCTAATAGGAAATCCTTATTGCATTTAATGAGAGATCTAATAATCGGAAACAAAGTATAAATGCAAGCCGATCCACAATATAAGTCGGATTCCGTATCAGCTAAAGACTCGAATTCTTGTTCTTTGTTTTTCATGCTTTCAATAAGGAGAAAAGCTCTCCAACCTTTTGATGAATAACGACTTCAGCTCTTGAATCAACCGCAGTAGGGTCTTTGTTGATCAATACTAGATGCTTTCCTGAGAAATAGTCAATGAAGGAGGCCGCTGGATAAACAACTAAGGAAGTTCCGGCGACAATCAATAGATCAGCGTTTGTTATGCTAACCATTGCTTTAGTAATGACCTGTTCATCTAGGGATTCACCATATAAGACCACATCTGGTTTAATTAAGCCACCGCATTTGGGGCAATGAGGAATCAATTCCTTAGTATTCTTCACAAATTCTCCGTCATAGAAAGCACCGCATTGCTGACAATAGTTGCGATGAACAGAACCATGAAGCTCGATCACATTCTTGCTACCTGCCGCTTGATGAAGGCCATCAATATTCTGAGTAACTATCGCCTTAAGTTTTCCGGCTTGCTCTAACTTAGCTAAATAGTAATGTGCAGCATTAGGCTTCTTATCAAGCAACAGCATTCTATCTTTATAGAAACGATAGAATTCAGCTGTATTGGTCACAAAGAAATAAGAAGAGATAATATCTTCAGGATCATACTTGTATTTTTGATTATATAAGCCGTCTTTAGAACGGAAATCCGGGATACCGGATTCCGTGCTTACTCCGGCTCCTCCGAAGAAGACAATATCATGGGCGTTATCAATCAGCTTCTGCAATACAGCGGCATCTTCTTGAATACTAGTCATACATTCCCTCCTAATAGCTATATTATAGGGAATTAAAGAAACTAAGGATAGAAAGAGGAAGATTTGTTTGCTTCTTTTGAGAATCCTCTATTCGGAAGTTTTGCCTTCTAAGTCGGCATAGGTGCAATTATCGTATCTAGCCATAACAGGTAAATCAGAATCAGTTACACTGCCTAACCAATGATTCAAACCCCATGTTCCTTTCCAAACATTCTGAAAAATCTTCTGTGAGGTAACTGGAATGCTGTCAGTAACTTTATAGACCGGTTTCTTATCGATATACCAGATGATCTGCTCACTATCCCAATAGAATCCATATTGATGCATACTCTCTGAAGCATCAAATCCTAAATCATACATATATTCATAACTGCCTTTATCATCTTTGAAATAATTAAACTGAACTTTGCTAGGATCCTTGCCAAGAATCTCAATATCAATCTCATCATGAGGATTTCCGTTATCAGTTGGCCCGGTATAAGTAAAGAAAGTGGAAACAGTACCGACAGCCTTAATAGCTTGCATCGTAATACCAAAATAGCCATATTGATAAAAATTATTAGTTCTTTGCTCGGAGCCATAATAAGTATCATCTTCTTTATTAAGAGTTATGATCATACCGGAAGAATCAAAACTGACATTGTCTTTTCGCCACTCAACATCAAAAGTGCCGCCGTTAGTCCAACCATCGGAAATACTCCAGGTATCGGAGTCCCCTTTTTTAAAGTCAGTCAATAGCTGTTCTTTGAATTCAGATGATTCACTAAGAATGCTGCTATCAGTTATTCCTTGATGGCAGCCAGCAACTGATAAAAGATTCAAAACAAGCAAGGAAAGCAGCATGGCTTTAGATGACTTCACACTAAAAACTCCTTTTCCTTTTCAAAATAAAAACAATTAAAACGAAAGTGCCTTTTTTAAATTAGAATAAATAAGTTGTTTTATAAATTTAACTACGGAAACTAATCCATATTCCATTCAGTCAGCTTCTCACCGTCAATATCAGTGAAATCACCGGTAAGAAGAGAAACTAAATCAATGATGGTGCCAATATAGAAGAGGCCTCCAGTCAATAACCAAAGGATACCAGTTCCAATCTTACCAACATATAAGCGATGAATGCCAGCCACACAGAAGAATCCTAAAGCACAGAGAATAGTAGCAATACCACGTGATTTAGTGGAACCACCTACTTTTTTCTTAGTATTTTCAGGAGTATATAGTGGAGCTTTACCCGTAATAGAAGCGCCACATTTAGGACAGAAATCAGCACCATCGGGAATTTCAGCACCACACTGGGAACAATATTTGGGCATATTTGTTTACCTCACTTTATTCAATTATATTATCTTATATTACAGAAAATAAAGAGAGAAAAGAAATCACTAAGGCGACAACACCTAAACATAATCCGGCAACAGCCGTCTTTTGTTTGCAATACTTGATTCCTCCTGCGATAGCAGCAATGCTAGGTATGAATCCAATGAAAGTAAAGAAACTGCAAATCAAGGCAACAAATCCAACTATCAGACATTGAATGCCATATTTACTGGTGGAAGATGATGTTACACTATTATTACTCGTCTCTTCCGCTTTGAAGGAATTAACTTTTGGAGCATAAGAAGGAACAGCACCGCTTGTAGAATCACTCTTGTGAATTTTTGCTCCACATCGAGGACAAAAATCTGCTCCGTCTGGTAATAGATAGCCACATTGTTTACAGTATTGAGACATCAAATAGTTAACCTCATTAACTCAGTAACTGTCACTTCAATATTATGGGATTCAGTAATGATCATTGGTAACCACAAGACATAGAAAAGAACAAGAAGGACTACTTCAATGGCAAAGAGGATAATGCCAATGATTCCGGTGGTAAATCCAACCTTAGCATTGGAATTCTCATTTCTAATCTTTGAAGACAGAGAAATAGCAATAATAGCAAAAATCAGGTTGCCATAAGGGAATACTAAAGAGATGATGCCGCAAATCAAAGAGGCAAGGCCATTATCATCATTCTTATTCTTTTCTTTTTTCTGCTCAGAGCTTTCCGCATCAGGAGAATAAGAAGGAATATTAGTATCAGTCTGAGGAATAGAAGCCCCACAAGAAGGGCAGAACTTATCGGTAGGTTTTACTTCCTTACCACAGGTAGGACAAAATTTTGTTTCTTCCATGTTTTTGCCTCCAAAATCAATATCACATCTACTATATATTAGCCTGTTTAAAATACAAGAAATAATTTTAGAGTATATCAATTTTGAAAACTAGATGGGATATTTACTTTTGCTTGTCTA
>JBAXZY010000028.1:0-16901 GCA_041670045.1 Bacilli bacterium
TAAGTTCCAGTGTCTGACTTTCTGCATGCAGATAAAATGAGAAACTAATGAGAACAATAAAACTACTCCAATTGTAATTAGATACAGATAGGGATTGATGATCAAAGGGTATTCCCGGATTAAGGTATTCATGGAAGCTAAGATTGCTTTAGAGACTAAGGTACCTAGTGGCAATCCTACTAAGAAAGCTAACCCTAACTGCAAAAGAATCTTTAAGAAAGTCCATAAAGAGATCTGGGACATCTTGACACCTAAGACTCGCATAATGGAAAGAGTCTTCTTCTGTTCCAGCAAGTTAGTCTGCTCGGCATTGAAGACGATGATGAATCCCATCACCATTGAAAACAGGATAGCAATATAGACTCCTACGTCATAGACCGCAAATTCCTCTTTGGAGGCCTTCAATAGTTCATCTTTGAAAGTGATGCCGTAGTAATCATCTAGAGAGAAAGCTTTCTCTTTCAAAGCTTCTTTATCGCTTAATTTGCAGAAGACTATGCCTTCATAGGTTCCGTAATTGAATGATTCCTCTAAAGGCAGGTAACTGATTCGATAGACATACTGGTTAGATAAAGCCGCTACCTTGATTTCCTGATCATTGAGTAAAACGTTGTCACCGGCTTGTATTCCTAATCGCTTAGCAGTATGGCTTTCTAAGACAAAGCCATCCACGGAAGAAATGATTCCCTGATTATCATCCGGAATATTCATTAAAGAATGATTGCTGGGTACACCATTGATGTTGATATCTTCACTCTGACCGTTAAAGGAAACAGTGGCTGAAAGGAAAGAACATTCTTCCACACTAGTTACCCCTTCTGTATTCTTGATTTCATTAAGGGTGTCACTAGTAGGGTAACTAGTGAAACCAATCTGAGCATCACTGACTAAACGGACTTCAAATAACTGATTGAGAATTCCTTCTTTGGAGTAATGGAAGGAACAGCTAGCCGTAATTAAGAAGATTGAAGCTAATAAACAGATAGCTGATACGACAAATCTTCCTTTAGAGCGTAAGAAGGATAAGACCACTAATTTGGTCGTAGCCTTGGAATTCTTGTATGGTCCTTTATCAGCGATAGTTTCAGGTTCGACTTTGACTTTAGGTGAAGTACTCATTAATTCTAAAGGAGAGGTCTTAAAGATCATCGCTTCCGATATTAAGGAAGCCACTTGACCGATGACTATTCCTATCAAAGCCGCTAATAAAGTTGCTCCAACATCCAATTGTACCTTGCCTACTGGGATTCTAATGGCTTTCATGAAGAGACCAAAAGCAACATTCATCAAGCCTGTTCCTATTCCAACAGCTAGCAAAGAAGCGATGAGAGTTAATCCTAACACTAGGATACTAATAGCAATCATTAACTGAGTCTTGGTGAAGCCAATAGCCGTCAAGATACCAAGTTCACTATGATACTGTCTGATGATCTGTGAAAGGAAGAGACTTAAGACTAAGACTGCTCCCACAAAGAAGATCAAAGGCAGATAAATGGATAATGACTTTAAAGGCCCTAGATTATTGTTGATCTTCTTCATTACTTCCGAGTCTTCTTTAGTGAAGGAAGAAGAAACCTTATCTCCGAAAGTACTCTTTAAAGAATCAAGAACCGTTTGATTATCAAACCCTTCTTTAGTTTTAACCAGATACTGGTTAAAAGGAGGGTCAAAACCCATCAGGATAGTTGAATAAACGCTCTCCGGCATGAAGATCAAGCCAAAACGAATGTTTTGTCCCCAGGAGGCACTGCTTTGCTTCCCATAGAGGCAATCAGGAGAAGTGACAATAGCTTTTACCTGAAATTTCTTTTCTCCTAGCATGGGTAGTTTCATCGTTAAGTAGCTATCAAGTTTTATGTTATTATCAGTAGCAAACTTCTTTTCAACAAATAAGCCATCACTATCCTTATTTCCTTCATAGAAGTAGAAAGATTCTAAATCATCGTTAGTGAAGCAAGTCACTTTACTGGCTAAGGAAGAATCACTTTCAGACTGGATTCCAGTCTGAAAGACAATCCTGGAACAAGTCTTTTCGACTCCTTCAACCTTACTAAGAGCCGTAGAATCAAGCTGGTCTTTATAGGAAGTATTTAAAGTGATATCCGGATAACCATAATTGCTGAGATAATCATAACTTGATTTCTTCAAAGATTCATAGGCTCCAAAAAGGCCGACCATCATGGATGATCCTAAGGCTGAGACAATAATCATAGCTAGAATCAGCCATTTGAAACGGCGGATCATAGCTAAAACAATAGTTGAGATGGTTTTCACCATTGGATGTCCTTAACAGTTAACGGAACAGAATTAGTCTTAGTATCAACAATCTCGCCATTTTTGACTCGTACTACCCGATTAGCAATGTTTTCTAAGGCTTCTGTATGAGTAACAAAAATAACTGTCTTCCCCTGTTTCTTAGAGAGATCCTCTAAGATAGTGACAATCTGTCTTCCGGTTTGATAGTCAAGTGATCCTGTAGGTTCATCACATAAAAAGAAGTCAGCCTTTTTGACTAAGGCTCTTGCTATTGAGACTCTTTGCTGTTCACCACCTGATAACTGAGAAGGATATTTCTTTTTCTTAGCACTTAAACCCACCATTTCCAAAGCTTCATCAACTTGAGAAGCATTGTTAGATAATGAGGCTGATAGAAGAACATTCTCTCTAGCTGTTAAATCCGGTATCAGATTAAAAGACTGAAACACAAATCCGACTTCTTTTCTTCGATAAAGAGTCAGCTCTTTATCGTTGTATTGGCAGATATTGTGTCCTTTGACAAGGATGTCGCCGCTAGTTGGTCTTTCAATACCACCAATCATATTCAGTAAAGTCGTCTTACCGCTTCCACTATTACCTAAGATTACTAACAGTTCACCTTTTTTGACTTCTAAATCAACACCCTTCAAGGCTTTGACTTCGCCTTCGCCTTTACCAAAGGATTTAAAAACGGATTGGACTTTGATCAGATTCTGATCAAAGTCACAATCAGTCTTTTGTTCTTCCTTATTATCCATATTTCTTTGCTCCTTAACAAAATAGAAAGCTGCTTAATAAAGAGCGGAAATAAATACAAACCTTTACTTAAACATCATTCCTTTTTAATCGCTCTTTTGTCGAAAATATCTTAGCAAATCAGGGGCTTCTAGTCAATAAAGGCAACATTGAATTATTCAAAAATTGAAAACCAATTTATGATTATGAAATTGTTAGATTATCATTGAGGAAACAATTTTTCAAATTTGGAACTAATAAAAACCAGGAACTATTTTGCTTGTTTGTTCTTATTAGGTTTAAGTCCAACTATTTTCATATATTCTCTCAAATATTTAACTGGATAAGGTAAGACAGTGAATTCATTATATTTAACAAAAATAACACTCATGGTTTTTAAGATAGATTTAACAATATTTTCGCCTTGAATAGTCTCTACGTTATAAATAAGGGAAGCTTTAGATAAAGAAGAATTCATTCCGTTTCCAATGATTCCGACATTATAGGAAAAATTATCCTGGTCCTGATAAAAATTAATATCCGTAACCCCAGATAAATATACGTCTCTGCCTTCTTTACTCCTAATTCCCTCTGCAGTGAAAATTTCTTTTGAAGGCATAGTGGAAACAGTTGTTCTCGAAATCAGATTTATGTTTCCTTTCCCATCAGAGATTAGTGTTTTAGATTTACTGGATGATTGAGAAAGAAGATATGATAAAGGATTAAGAATTTTGTTATTGAATGATAAGAAATCATCGCTTTTATATTCTAATTCAAACGAACCATTTTGATGTATAACCATAAAATACTGAATCCCGTCAACTTCAATTCCAAAAATCCAGTCACTTTCAAAATTAAAGTCTTCCCATTTATCTAAAGAAATCCTCTTTTTATGCAGAATGTCATCTTTAATAACTAATTCTTTAAGGCAGGAATTAATGATGGCTTTACTGTTATCATCCAGCTTAGTTCCAACATCTTCTTTAGTCACACATTGAATAACATTTTGTCTATTAAATGACTGATAAGGATCCGGATAATCATGGTCTTTATAATAATCAGCATCATGAATAAAAGCCACATTGTACATGGTCGAGTCAATTTCATTAGAAATACTGACTGTATTCGGAGATATGGTGTCCATTAATGTATTAACCAGATTGTCAAAATATGATTTATCAGAATCAACAAGATCATAGTTAACACAATTTATCCTTGAAAAGCGAAGATCATAAACGGTTTTGCCAATTATTTGTTTATCACGAATTTGAGTAATCTTTTCACTTATTTTTTGTTCTTTGAAAGAAGCACTTAAATAGTTTCTATAGGTTTGATTAATTGCATCGAGAGTGTGATAAAGATAATAGGCTCTAGACTGAGTCCTTTTCTTAGAAGACAAATCTAGGAAAGGAATCTCGGTTTTTCTATTTCCTAGTATTTTTCTTATATAGGTAATTTGAGAATCATCAGTAGTTAAAACTCTTTTGAGGCTATTGCTTTTTCCACCCACAACATATTTAGGCAACTCTTTTAAAGCTTTTTTGTCTTTAATTAAGGAAGTCGCAGTGAAAGTAGTAGCACTTGCAAGCAAACACATGTCTTTATCAACATCA
Source organism: Bacilli bacterium (assembly GCA_041670045.1). Taxonomy (GTDB): domain Bacteria; phylum Bacillota_I; class Bacilli_A; order RFN20; family CAG-288; genus Enterosoma. The sequence goes on from JBAXZY010000028.1 coordinate 4,605, forward strand.
ATATCTAAAGCCTTAAAAGATTTTTTGTTCTTAGCCATCCAACAGGTATCCAGTAAAATCAATTTACCGGTGAGATTATTGTAAGAAAGAAAATCAGTAGAGAAATTAGACAAAGAATAAAGGAAAAGACGAAAAAGAATATAGTCTTTGATATCGGAAGAATATACTTGTTTGATTGATAGCTTTTCATCTCCTAAAGAATCAATAAAGCCCTTTTTATCAGGTGCATCTTTTTTGTTAAAAAGAACAAAAGCAGTCCTTCCATAATCAAAAGCGACAGATAAGGCTTTTAAGTCTAAATCAGGTCTATCTAAAACATAGGCGCCTTTAGCTATATATTTGTCACTGGTAGTGAGTTGAAAGAAGCAAAAATCATCATCTATCTGTTTATGATTAAAAGAAACAGCTAGTTTATTTGTTATTGCGTTAGTCATTATCATCACACCCAAACTTTGCACGAATGAAATTGGCGTTCTTCCCATTACAAGACATCGTCTTTTCATCTATTAATCCTGGTACAAGAAAAACATTTCCTTGTATAGAACGGCAATCATAAGATGAATCAGAAAGAATATTAACAATGAATACTTTCTTAGCATTAACTTTTGAAATCTTATCTTGAATATGAGCTATTTGATAGTCTTTTTGAAGTTCTTCATCACTGAAAGGATGACTGGATTTATCATTCCAATATTTAAAATCGACAAAGACGTTTGGGTATTCAAAAGAAACAAAGTCGAATTTTTCAAATTTTGTAGGATCCGTAATCGGTAATAATTTAATCCCTAGTAATTCAAATAAAAATTTTCCTATAGTTTCTCCTAAAGCTCCTCGATAAAGATTGTTAATGGCTACCGGATTAAGCATGAATTCATTTGGCACAAAGGAAGAAGCCAAGTTATTTGCTTCGAAATAATTCTTAACATATTTATTTGACAGCAATTGGCTTAGCCTTAGTTCGTCAGCTGAAATAAGGTTCTTATGGAGATCATCTTGAGTAAAAGAAACATTATATTTTCCATCATAATAATACTGGTTAATTTTCTTATCCGGAAAAGCTTGTACATATAAAGAACGATAAAGGCAGTTATCAGGGTCATCCAGAAGTTCTTTTTGACTTATTGTCGGGTGATGCAAGATAAACAATCGGATGTTCTCCCACTCTTCCATGTCTTTTTGAGCCCATGAGGTCTTATTTATTGATAACAAATGGTTGATTTTTCCATCAATAATCTCACAATTGCGACTGTTCAGATTATTAATCTTTGCTTCAGCTGAAGTAATTGGCTTTGGATTATAATTTTTTCCTGCAACAACAATTGCTGCGAATTCTTTATTTAGAGGAAGGCTCTTTACACAATCATAATTAAAATCATAAATATCATCGTCTAAATAGATATTAACATCATGTTCCTTCTTATAGACTCGGCAAATACGCCCGCAGGCTTGGTTTAAATTCTTTACTCCGTGATTGTTGACTGAGGAAGAAGAATAGATAGATTTAAAAGCTTCACAATGTTGGTCCTTTGATCCTAGATATATCTTGAATCCATGATTTACCGCACTAGCAACATTAGTTTTGGAAATATCCCCAACTTGTCCAAGTGCCTCTACTTGGTAGATGTATTTAAGCAGAGATTTATCATCTAAACCATCATATGTGCTGACAAACATATTAGTTGGCTTTTCAAGATAGAGAGAATCAATGTCTTCTTCCTTGCTATTCCCTTCTTCGTCAGTAACTACGTATTGCAGGTTTTGACCAGTTCCAGAAGCTGGATAGCTGGATAGAGCTATTACTTTCTTGCCTTCACTAATATGTTTGGATATCGAAGCTTTGTTTGACTCAAATTCACTTCCATACAAGAGAAGTGTTTCATGGGGGAATTCTTGGCCTGATTCTTTTTCAAACAGTCCAATGAATTTCTCAATATAGTCTTTTGAGAAAAGATCAGATTCATCTTGTTTGGCATTACGATTAGTAATAACCAGCAAAGCATGAGAATTCTTATTGAAAAGGAAATGTTTTATTGCCTGAATCACCTTAATAAAACGTTTTTTGTTGTAGGGTTTTGACTCTTTGTTGTTGATAAGACCATACATGACATTCTGAACTTCCGGATTATTAGAAATACCGTTTAAAGAAAAAGATTTATTTGCATCAGCATTTGGAGAACTATTGTCTAAACAAGATAAAGGATAAACGCTTATTTTGGATTTATTTAGCATTTGCTTTTTATCAAATACCGACTTCATTCTGCTTTTATCCTCGTCACTTAAAGAAACAAAGCTTGTTCCAAGCCGTCTCTTTAAATACTGAAGATCATAATTCCCAGTTACAGTCTCAATCGTTCCAGTAGCTGATAGCCCAATGACTCTTGAACGAGCACAAAGATTAGCCATGAAGCTTTCAGGTGTCTCACCTAGATACACCATATATATCGTAGTGCATTCATTTTGATCCGATTTATCATACAAAGAATAATAGCGGAATCCATCATTATAGAAATCAGTGTCAACAATTGACTTCTTTTTCTTAATTGCAAACGAATTAAAATTGTTTGCAATCATCTTGGTCAATAAATTTAAAAAGTTTTGATCAAGATCAAACTTATGAAGAACAGTCGATATAGCAGAATCGGATTCAATATCATCCAATCCGGGATGAGGGCTTTGGTTATACCAGGTCTGGTAGTTTCTAGCTATCATAGCAATGCCATTGACAAAGTAAGTCAATGATCCGTTTATAGCCTGAATAACAGCTTTAAAGCTTGTGTCATCTGCTTTTTCTTCTGCTTTTGAATCATTTTCAACAGATTTAATCAGGTTAACTCTTTTTTCTTCATCATCCTGAACAATCAGATGTCTCTTAGCGTCAGAAGCGTTAATAGTCATCAAATCAAAATCATTGAATAAAAGACTCTTTTCCTTTTCGGTGGAAACATATTTAAAGAATCTATCCAACGAATACTTGTTGGAAGTATCTTCAAACACTTTTTGAATTTTGCTCATCGTAACAGCCGAGGTCTCTTCAAGATTTTCCCCGTTTTTATTAACTTGCATTAATAACCTGGGAGGAGTCTTAACTGCAGTAAAAGAGCCTAAGATTTGATGAAAAAGTTCTCCAATATCAACTCTTTGCTGAACACTATCCTGAATTTCCTGATTTAGAATATCGCTTTTAGTAGAATCGAATTCATCAATAAAAATGATGGCATTCTTGGTAATAGAATTGTTAATAAAACGATATCCTTTATCGATTAAAGTATCGTTTCCATAATAGAACTTATCAATTGTCATAAAGAAGACTTGCTTATCAATAGATTCAATTGATGGATACAATTTAATAAGATAAGGGTGATTTTCTCTCAAGAATTTAAGTCTTTTACTTGGAGTTTGAGCCCTGTCTTTTTGAATCAGTTCTTCAACATCCTTCCTAAAAGCGGGTTCAAAATTAGACCTGATTTCTTCAACAGCAGTAGTATAAAAAATGTTATTTGCTTTATCTTTGGTTTCTAATCCATCAATAGCCCGTCTTAATTTTCTAAAAGATTCTAATTTAGTAAAGGGTTCTTTAAAATCAAATTCTAAATTAGCAAAATTTTCTATAACACAATCACAATTACTTTTAATCTGCACACATTTAGAATCAAATACTTCTTCATTCCCTTTAAAAAAATGTTTTTTTAATTTTTCATAAGCATCCTTAACGTTTTTAATTAAAGGGGTCAAATAAAAGAACTTTGTATTTGGATCATCATTTAGATGGTCGTGAATAAAATGAAGGGCATCAAATGTTTTTCCATCACCTGTAGGTCTATTAATAATCAAAAGACCATGATCCTTAGTATCATCAACAAAATGTTTTACTGCTTCTAGCATAATACATTTATCCTTTCCACCCTTGCTATGCAAAATGGTGTTATGTATATGCTTATTATGACTTAAAGATTTCTTTAAATCAAGATGACAATCAAAGCCATTTGAGATGGATAAATTATAGTTGTAAAAAAATAAGGTTCACAAGATAATTCTGATTTAACAAGACACTCAAACTACTTTGTATCGCATTATACTGTTTGCGGTATGTAGAAGATAATTCTGATTTAACAAGACTCTCAAACCGGCTACCGTCACTCTTATCAATCAGAACGTAGAAGATAATTCTGATTTAACAAGACTCTCAAACAACTCCTGACCATTCAGCACTGATGGCACGTAGAAGATAATTCTGATTTAACAAGACTCTCAAACGATACAATTATGATTTTAAGAAAGTAACTTGTAGAAGATAATTCTGATTTAACAAGACTCTCAAACCTCAATATGAGAGCTTATGAGGCGATTTTCTTATTAAACCACTTATATTTTAGTTTTTTCTACTATCAGATTCAATATGTAATTCAGCTAGATCATTATCAATTCTAATGATGTATTCGTTAGGTAATTTTGAAAGTGGCAAGTGTGAAGAAAGAAGCACACAGCCTATTTCTAAAGAATCCATTTCTTTAATAAAAGAAATCATTTCTTCGTTAGACAAATAGTCATGAAGATTAACAATAAAGAATGTCTTATATTTGAGAACAAAAGATATTTTCTTTATTTGGTTGATTAAATACTCTAAGAAGTTTGGAAAATCATCACTGGTTTGAAGAGAAATGGATTTCAAAAGTGTTAAAAGACTGAAATCCATATCAAAAGAGACTGGCAAAGGATAATCAAGACTGATGCTTTCTATATAATCATTGATTTCCTTTTGAAGCTTCTCAAAATCTTCTTTCTGAGATATCGTTATTTTACCAGCTATCTCTTTTTGAATAGCGGTATTCATTTTCTTTTCATCGATAGTTATTTCTAAAGGATTTGAAACTAAGAAAGCATCTGAACTAAGCTCAATCTCTTTGTCATTCTCATATTCTAAAAGAAAAGGATCTTTATTATCTAATTGGTTTTTCAGACCTTGAAGATACTGACGATAAAAGATTGGACTTTCAATCACTAAATTAAAGAATTCAGTTTTAGACAAACAAATATCCTGATCAATATCCTTATATTTAATGACTTTCATATTTCAATCACTCTCTTATCGGAATCAACAATGTCAGTCTTAAACTCCCCTAACATAAAACAGATTCCATTGAACTGCTTTTCAGTAACAGTAAGCATGGAAACCAATCCTTTAGGAGGAACATTATCGGTTACTATTTTTTCAAGGGCCTTGGCAGCAGAATCATTCATAGAAAGTTTCACATAGATTGATTCCTGGAACATGATGAAACCTTCCTTTTTGATGAACTTAACAAACTTCCGGTATTCTCTTCTATCCCTAGAAGTATCTACTGGTAAATCGAACATTAACATTGATCTCATAAATCGATAATTGCTCATGATAAAAAAGAAATATTCTTTATTTCTAAAATAGGAATATCGCCATTCAAGAAAGAGAAGAGACTTAAAACATAGTAACGAAGAGCATTCTCCAGTATCATGTTCTTTCCATCACATGAAACTGATGTCCCTAAGACCTCCATCAGCATTGACTTATAGTTATCTTCCGTAAGTAATCCATCTACAATCATCTCATCAATAAAAGGCCGTAACGGTTCCATAAAGTCGCATCCTAAATTATAAGGATTAGTCTCTCCAATATGATGAATGCCAACTTGAGTTAAATACCCATAGCTAGCTATTTCTCTATTAATTAGACTAAGTATCAAAGAATAGCCGAAATTAAGATAGACATTCCTTATATCAGAATCTTTTCGTCTATCAAAAGTATTGCCAAACAATGACGCAAAATACATCTTAGCTGCTAAGCCTTCCCTATTAGTTGAATCACCGGATTGAACATCATTACAGTACTGATTCAAAGATGAATAAGCATCCTGCATCTTAACATGCAGTAAAACATGAGCTTGATTAGTAATCTTCTGTTTTACTATTATCTGCCAAGCATCGTCATTTCTTTCCTTAGTCCAAGATACTTGTTTTTTAATTTTAGAATAGGAATCGTAACAGGAATCATAGGGAGCAATTTCTCCTTGAGGATTGTGTTTAGAATCACAGAACATAATTCGGACTTTGTGATTCATGAGTTCGGATATTAGAGCATTAGTAATACAGACCTGCTGATTTTCGACAATCAGCAGGTTTATTTCATCTAAAAGAATGCGAGTTTCTTTCTCGTTTCGACACACTAGATAATTTAATTGGGTTTCAAGTTTGCAACGACTGTTAATTTTTACGATCCTGAAACCCATTTTTCATTCACCTTCTTTATCCGGAACAGTAAACAAGACTTTTTCGTAGAAACCAGTTATAGACTGGGCAATTATTTTAGTACCAAAAGAAAGAAACTTTGGTCCACGAACAATGGCGGAAGTTTTGCTAAGACCTAATGTTGTTAAATCTACATTTCTAGTTTTACATGTGCACATGGAGACCATTTGTATTAATGTTTTACATTGCTTAATTAAATCAAGACCTTTGAAGGTATCAATAAGCAAAGACAATTTTTGAATTGTTGAACCAACTCCAGGAATCATGTAGATGCAGGGTTTCTTAAAACAATAATCGACCAAATAATGATACATTTCTTCATTATTTGCAGAAGAAATTGTGGTTTGTCCAACTCTAATTTCTTTGGAATCTTTAAAAATAGACAAATCAGGTTTATCAGCATTGGCAGGTAAATTAGTTCCAAGCAGCTTAGAAATAACACGAATATAGTCACTATGAATCTTATCAACCATAAGCTCATTCAAATTAACAAAATGAATAGTGTCTAACGATTTGCAAGATATTCCTACACGGCATTTTATATCTTTTCCGTTTTCATCTTTTGAATGGTATTCAATTACAGTCCTAATTAAAAGCTTAGGTAAGATGACAGCAGGATTGACCAATCCACGTTCCTTAGTCAGATAATCCTTCACCCATTCCTTATCATCAAATTTGGCTTTATAGACAGAAGGAATGTTTTCCAATGAATATTGATGCTTTCCTTTATATTTACCTTTAGAAATATCAGATTGGACTAGCATAAAATAAGGAGCAGTTAAATCGTTGTAGCCACCGTATTTCTTCTCCCAGCCATCACTTGCCATAGGGCCAGTGGCTTTTAACGGCATTAATGATCCCTGATCATAGACAGGATGAATAGATATCTTATTAAAGAATCCCTGCTTTCCCGTTTGTGTAAACAGCATCTGGGTTACCAGGGGATCGTTATAACTCATATACTTCCTTACAAGATCAATAGTGCCTTTAGAATTCTTATCTTCTACCCAAGTCTGATTATCTACTCTATCGTAATGTTTACTAATCCAAACTTTAGTATCAGACATGAATATTGTGTGATCATGGTGGAAGAAGGTTTCAGCATTAAGTTTCATGGTTTCAAAATAGGCTTTATTCTGTTCCAGCATCGTTTTGTTGAAGACAGAACTGAAAGTCTTATTGTAGACATTACCAACCACAATATTTAAATAGGCATCGTTAGCATGATGGAAATCATTGACATCACGACACTTCAATAAGTCAAAGGCTTTTCTGAAATCAGAAACCAAATTAGCTTTTGAATAGACAATATGAGCTTTTTCATCGGTCTTTGCAAGTACATCACAGACAGCCTTGACTGATTGATCAGTCATCGTCAATTGACGATTGACAAAGCCGACTTCTTCATCTTCAGTAAGAGGCTGATTGGTGGAACGTAAAATGCGATCTTTCTTCGCCTTAGGCATCAAATAAGAATCCCCAAATTTAATGGTGCTTAATGTTTCAACACATTTTCGTCCATCAGCAGTAAGACAAGATTCAGGAATAGGATAGTTATCCTGCTTTCTATTATTAACACCTTTTTCAACTAAGACAGTATTGGTGAAACTATCATCCTTGACTTTGGCCTGTGGAATGATGTGATCAATATCATAGTTCTTCTCAATTTCATCTAACTCAATAGGGGCTCCGGTATAAACAGATTTACCCATTTGAATGAAGTACAGGAAATACTTCTTGCTTCTTAATTTATCATCAGTCATGGCTTCTAACTGGTTTTTCAAAGTCTGAGAAGCAAATGCCTTAGCTGAAGCATAAACATCACTTAACTGTTTCTTTCTAGATAGTGTTCTCTTTTTCTTATCCTTATCACTTACAGTACGAGTACATTCAACAAAATACGAATCAAAAGAATCAATCTTCAGTATCTCTTTTAATTCATTTACTACTTTCAAAGTTTGCCTTAATGATCTCTTCATGCTAGGAGCTGTATACTCATTTTCAATAATATCTTCCTCAGTTGGAGCTTTAGACTTATTGATATCGAGCACTTGTTTCTTAAAGCCATTGGCTTTGTCACCAGTTTCGTAGATTTCCATTAGATTCTGATTAGTGGTTCTAAGTAAATCCATAATCGTATATGACTTTACTTCACCAGTAGAAACGTCAGTTGATTCCACTGTCAATCCGTCTAAGAATTTTTGAGACAGTTTTCCCCAACCAGTATAAGGGAGAGAGCTGAAGTATCTCTTTTGCTCAGATGTTAAATTGTACTTTTCAAGTCTTTCACTGACAACCTTGTGATCATCAAAAATGGTAATAGTGTAAATGATTTCTTCGGCCAATGCCTTTTTCTTTTCATCCTTAAAGAAATTATCCCCAAAGCCTTTTGGATTAGACATATCAATCCAAGAAGACATGTTAGCGTGAATATCTTCTTTATTTAATTCACTTCCGGTTCTTGTGAAAATCTGAACATCAGTTTTATATTTTTCTTTGAGGGCATCCTGAAGAGTAGCAAGGGTGGGTTTCTTTTTAGTCAGATAAACGTTATTAATCAAGTAATTCTTGTCTTCAGTAGTTATTGGCTGACCGTTAATAATCCAGTTATTCATCTCATTAAGAACAGTGAATTCAGAATACAGTAAAGAATTCTTTGGAAGAGTTGGCTCATCAATCAAATAGGTGCAGGAATTCTTCAAATTCTCAATAAAGGCTTCCTCTGTCTTCTCTTTATCAATAACATCATTGAAATTCCAAGGAGTGATCTTAACATTACTATCCTTTTTCACAATCCAATGATTTTTTAATTGCTTACCAGTTTTAGGATCGACATCATTGGAAAGAGGTCCAACATAATAAGGAATCTTGAATTTAAGCAAAGAATCCAACTTATAAGACTGAGTATTCGGATTAAGATAATCTTTATCCTTATTCCCTAAGAAAGGATAATACTGTTTCTGATTATCAATAATCTTATTCATCTCAATCTCGTTTAACTGATAAGGAAGAACACCGTTATCTTTAGAGTTCTGTCTAGGTAGATACTTTTGAGCATCCATTAGTCTTCTGATTTCAAAAAACTTTTCCTTGTCACCGGGTTCTTTCCAAACATAGTCAGGTGAGTCTACTTTATCAATCGGAAGTATTGCTTTAATTGCTTTATATAATTCCTCCTGAGAAGTAGTTTTAGCAACAGAAATATTCTTGTTCTTAACATTGCAGAAACCAACATAGTTGGAATAGTTCTTCAAAGGTGTTTTATTCTTTGCCTTCTTATCAAATACCTGTCTAAAGAATTCAGCATATTTATTTGGGGCATAACGCTTAACTAAGTCTTTAAGTTCTTTTAGTTGGTCATTGTGCTTTTGATAGATATCAACCATGGCTTCAGAAATATACTTTTTGCCTTGCAATATATTAGCTAAAATTCGGTAATCATATATATCTTTAGCAGTTTTAATGATGGCAGCCTTGTCATCTCCGATGGTTCCTGGCAAAGCTAAAAGTGTGGTTTCAACAAAAGTGGCATCGTTGAAATCAGCTTTGATATCGCAATCAGAATCTTCTTCATCAGAGAGGAAAACATCCTTAAGATTTCGAGTTGACCCACAAATCAAAGCGAGAATAGCATTGATTCCAGTCTTTCCCTTAGGCAGTTTAAAGAAACCTTGTGCCTGTTCTAACAGCAAGGATTTACCAGCATCTGATTTGAATAAGTCAATCAGATTCTTAGCAATCTCGGTCGTGCAATTGAATTTTTGAACAGGTTCAAGGTCATCCTCACCAGCAAGACTGTCTAATAAGCCATCTATGGTATTAAACAAATCAACTACCGTTTGAGTATCATTTCCAATATCACCAATAGAGCCTTCTCTTAGGAAGTTGCCACGATACTTGATCATATGAGCCATGACCAGATAGATCATTCTAATATCGTATTTCTTTTCCGGATTTTCTATCATTTCTTTACGGAGATGATAGATAGTTGGATAGTCGGTATAATACTTACCATCATAATAATCTTTGTCATTAAATAAAAGACAAGGAGCTTTAGCTGATTCTGGTTTATCTTCTTCATGAAGAGCAGAGTTATTTAATCTATCAAAGAAAGAAGGATCTACTTTATTTACTTCATCTTTGAAAATATCCTGAAGCATCAGGATTCTCCATCTTCTTCTTTCTAGACGTCTTCTAGAGGCTCTTGCGCTTCTTCTACTAGAAGCGTCTTGTGCCTCTTCAAAAAGTCTAGACCCCCAAAGGTGTTTTCCTTGTTTACGAACAATATTATAGTTTCGGTCAGTAACACACCAACCTACGGAGTCCGTCCCGATATCTAACCCTAAGAAGTACTTCTCCTGATTCTTTTGCTCTTCGTTCATATTTGACTTTTCCTTTCTCCGTCAATATAATGTTATTGAATTAACAAGACGAGTTCAAATAAACAGTAATGTCAATTCATAACCTGCGTTGGCGGGTAATTGTCCTTCAAAAGAAGGACTTTTTTAATCTTCGTTTATTATAAGCTGTTCTTTTAACATAGTTAAGACTTGAATTATATTTGATATTGAGATTTGCTTATTTTTATTTAGTTTTTAACAAAAAAAGAAGAAAATGAGTGTTTTTTTGACACAATTGAGTCTGATAAGAATTGTCTTTTGTCAGACCCGCCTTTATTTCTTTAGTAAACAGCTTTTGATATATTCCCTTAATTCCTTATCCGTGCAATAGATGTAACAGCCTTTTTGGCCACGTGTCAAAAGGACCTTATAAGTATTCCTAATCAATTGATCCGCTAAAAGCTGATCCTTACAAGTCCTGATTTTAGATGTCTTATCATCTTTAGAAATAGCATCTCTATTAGTAATAACTTTTCCATTCCTATAAAGAAGATCGTTACCAATAATCACACCCACATAATCAAATTCCAACCCTTGAGAAGTGTGAATACATCCAACCTCATCAAATGAATTTGGCTTAATTGCCCATTCAGCGCCGTCTTTAGGAAGATTCCATTTAGCTTGGAATCTTCCATTATCTAACACAATATCCCAGTCTCCACGATTGTTCTTCACATTCCAGTCAAAGCAATATCCAGCTAACATTCTGGCTTTATTGTTGCTATTTTTGCTTCTTAGCTCTTCTCTCATTTCACAGGGGTCATCAAAGACCTTAATATCAAAACCTTCATAATCAAAAATTCTATTTGCAGTTTCTCTGATGCCTAATAGATTATCTAAAAATGATAGATAACCATCACTGCCATTACATCTGAATTCACTTCTTAAATACATGTCTTCATCACAGATAATACAGTCAGATGACACACCTTCCTGACTCGCCCAGTTCTTAATATTATCTACAGAGCCAATATCCTGAGCGGTTATTCTTTGGGTTTCATCAATAAAGAAGATAGATACCAAAGCTGCATCAATGCATTCCTTTATTTGATTAGTGCCTTGGAAATCACCATATTGCTGCTTGACTAATCGATGAGCTTCATCAATTAGAAGACAATCATAGGACTCATTGCCCACATGGCATAAACCAAAAGGTGAACGGAAGAGTTCTTTAACAGCCACTTTACCTTTCATATTGCCTTTAGAAAGAATGTCGACATAGCAATTTCGAGGGGCACTGTTCTTAGTCACATAAGCGACATTCTTGCCTTGTTTAATCATCGTGCAGAGAAGATTGATGGCTAAGACTGATTTACCGGTTCCTGGTCCACCTTGAACAATCAAGACGCGCTTCTTTTCATCATTCAAACTATCTTTAAAAGCCTTCAGGCAACGGTCATAGACCGTTATCTGATCATCAAGAAGAATGAATTCCTGTTTTCCTGCCAGCATAGAAGCTAAACAGTCCTGTAAAGCCTTAGTAGGTCTGATTCTCCCACTATCAATCTCATAAAGAAGATTTCCATTAGGACTGACCTTGGTTATTCTCTTCTTAATGAAATCCGTTAATTTAAAAAGATCTTTCTTTAGAAAAAGAGGAGCCTCTTTTAGCCATGGA
>JBAXZY010000029.1:0-16718 GCA_041670045.1 Bacilli bacterium
GATGCTATTGGTTTTTTAGTTAATAAGGTATGTTAATAACTTTGAGGGTAAGTGGATGAATTTGATGAGTTATCAACCAGTTATCCACCTAAATAACGGTTATTAACAGCCGGTGGATAACTACTTTTGACTAGGTGGATAAGTAATGTAAATATAGTATTTATCGGCATTTTTGGTTGTTGATAACTTTGGAGATTGTTAGTAGTTATCAACTTATCCACTTTTTAGTTATCCACAATCAACTTATCCACCAGTTATCCACAATTAACGGTCGGTGGATAAGTTTGTTTCCTCTTTTATATGAAAGAGAAAAGAAAATTTATTTTGGTGGATAACTTTTTTTGTTCTCATTTTTCTCTATACTCTTAGGGTTTGATAGCCTATAATTTGTATTGTCAAATTAGAAATGGAAAACGGATATGCATGAATCAATCAAAGATCGGCAGATAAATGATATCTACCAGAAGCTATTAGAACGTCTCAGAGATAGTACTGACCCACGTCTTTTTGATACGATGTTTTCTGAGGATTCTTTTGAGCTGAAATCCTTAGATAATGGTAAGGCGGTTTTCGTAGCCGATTCTGAATCCAATGCCGCTATGATCAGAAGTGCCTTCCTAACACTGATCACTAATGATTTAAACGACATCACGGAAAGCAAATACACCGTTGAGATCACTGATAGGATGACGTACCTGAAGAGAAAGAACGCCGTTGATCAGGCTGATACCAAGTTCTTCCAAAACTGTCATATCTCTTCTCAGTATACTTTCGATAATTTTGTTACTGGTCCCTGCAATAAGGATGCCTACTTGGCTGCTTTGTTTGCAGTTGAAAATCCTGGTAAAAGCAACCCTATCTTCTTATATTCCAAATCCGGATTAGGAAAAACTCATTTACTTCAGGCTATTGGTAATTCCTATAAGATGAAGCATCCTGATGCTAGAGTCCTCTTTATTACTACTGATGACTTTGTTTCCGAATTTGTCCGTTATATCAAAGGCAATAAGGATTCAGAGAATTTAAAAGACTTTTTCTCAACTGTTGACCTCTTATTAGTCGATGATATTCAATTCTTAGCCGGTAAGGAAGATACTCAGGTGATGTTCTTCAATGTCTTCAATTTATTAGTATCTCAGGGAAAACAGATTGTTTTAACCTCTGATCGTTCACCTAGTGAACTAAAAGGCCTTCAGGATCGCTTAGTTAGCCGTTTCTCTGGCGGACTATCAATCGGCATCTCTAATCCTGACAAAGATACGTTGATTGAAATACTGAAAATGAAGATCAAAGCCAACAATCTTGATGTCAATTTCTTTGAACCTCAGGTCTTAGAATACTTAGCCTTCAATTACTCCAAGAATGTCCGAGAACTGGAAGGAGCCTTCACAAAGCTTCTCTTTGCTCTTACAATCCATAAGCCCGAAGGTAAAGCCACACTGCAGTTTACAAAATCCGTCTTCGAAGATGATGAAGTCCGAAGATCAAAATCCAGTAAAGTCGATATCAGTCAGATCATAACCGAAGTCGCTCAATACTACTCCTTAACCGAATCACAGCTTAAATCCAAAGTCCGAACCAGTCAGATAGCTCTAGCTAGACAGATAGCTATGTATCTCTCCCGCTCCATCCTTGACTTACCCTATCAGGAGATAGGAAGACAGTTTGGAAAAGACCATACGACAGTCCTAGCTAACGTCTCTAAAATTGAGAAGACTCAGGCTAATGATCCTTCTATGAAAAAGGTCCTGACTGAGCTTACTAATACGATCAGAAAAGGCGCATAAAACAATTAAATCCAGGAAGCTTGGCTAAGTTCCTGGATTTTTCTTTTCTTCTTTATTGGCAAAGTTATCCACAAGGCCGGTTGATAAGTCCTTTCTTATCAACCGCGATTGTGAATAAATCTTAATCAAGTTTCCTTATTTGAATAATTATTCCTTCATTGTTTCTTTCGATTGTTTAGGCTGTTTTCGTCTTTATTAGTTTTGACTTTCTACATAATTTAAGTGAGTTATCCACAAATCCACCGCCCCTTATTATTATCATTATTCCTAATTCTTAAATATTACTCTTAGAATATGACCTAATGGGAAATATCAGCCGGAAACAAATAATGAAAAAGAAGGTTCAAAAGAATTAATAAAATTAGATGTTTTTCCTCTTCGTAAAATAGTTCATTTTCAGCGCTTTTTTCCTTTTATATGCTTAGTAAATAAACTATAATATTAGCAGTTGATTTTAAATATCCAAGGAGCAAAAAAATAATGAAGCTTACTATCAAGAGAATGGAGTTTTTAAGATTACTGACTTATGTCAATCAAGCAATACCTGCAAAGTCTGCTGAAAGTCAATTCATGAATTTCCTGATTGACTGCGAAGAAGACCACGTATCGGTTATTGCCAGTGATGGCACTATCTCAGCTAAGATGGAGCAGCCTTTAAAAGACAGCAAAGGCAATGATGTCATCATCAATATTGAAAAGGGCCTGATTCAGACTCCGGCTAAATATCTTTTAGACATCGTCAGCAAATTAGGCGGAGAAGTCATCACTCTCAATATGGTTGACACTAACTATCTCAACATTTCTGATGATTCCACGAACTTTAATTTAATTACTAAGGCTGGCGAAGAATATCCTAACGTGGATTTGAATATCCCAGCTGACAAGGTTGGTTTCAAAGTCGCTTTGAAGGATATGAAGAGATTGTTCGATACCACCGCCTATGCAGTTGCTACCCGTGGTCCGAAGGAACTTTTCTATGGCATCAATGTCATGGCTCATAATGGAAAGCTTTTCTTCCTGACTACTGATTCCTATCGTATGGCTCGTTATGCCGTTCCGGAAGCTGATCAGGCTGCTGATTTTGCCTTTACCTGCCCGGTCAAAGCTTTGGCTATGGCAACCAATATTGCACCTACCGGTGAATGCACGATTTACTTTGATGATCAGAGAGCTTTGTTCACTTCAGACGGAGTCACTCTTTCGACTCGTCTGTTAAGAGGAGACTTCCCTTCAGTCGACCGTCTGATTCCGCCTACTTTCCCTTATTCTGTAAGCATTGATACTACGGAATTCTTAGCTGCTGCTGACCGAGTCAAGATCATCTCTTCGGCTGAAGATAAGAATAGCCAGGTGAAGCTGACTATTTCCAAGGATGGCGGCGTTACGATTTCGGCTCGCTCCACAAACTACGGCAATTCTCAGGAAGTCTTGAAGAAGGCCACCTTTGTTTTACCTGACAATGAGAATGTCTTTGAAATCGGCTTTAATGTTGATTTTGCCGTTGAAGCCGCCAAGGCTTTAGGAACTGCTAAAGTCAGTTTCGTCTTTGCTTCTCCGACTAGAATGTTCATGGCTAAGAATGATGATCCGGAAAACATCCAGATCATTACTCCTATCCGTATGAGCAACGACTGATTCTTCTTTTTAAAACTTATATGCAAGCCTCTTTGGTCTTCTAGACTAGGAGGCTTTTTCTTTTGAAAAAAGATTTTTATTTTCAGATTTTGTTTCTGGTTTCTTTTTAGAGCATTAATTTGCATTTCAAATGTCCTAGAAAATCGAGAAATCTATGTTTTATAACTACTTTAGTTGTTATAATTTATATATATGCGCTTAAGCGAGTTTAGAAAGAAAGAAACGGTATGAATAAAGAACAGGCACTAAATATCTGGCAGCAATTATTCGGTGACAGCGAAATTGCATATGACTATTCCTCTCATCCGATGAAGAGGGAGGACTTTAATAATGCTTCTTCTCATTACGGCTGGGACTTGGATTTGATCAAACCACAAGTCGCCGGCGGAAGAGAAACTACTGACAATCTTTTACCTTGTTCTTTGATGACTATCAGCATCCGGGAAGGAAAGAATTCATTTAGAATCGGAAAGTTTTTATATGAAGTCCGTAAAGGACGGATTTTTGGAACCAGTGCCATCTACGATGTCACTGATCATAATAACCCCATCAATTTAAGTCCCAACGAAGAAAATCAAAGCAAGATCTTTAACGATAACCGGATGGGCATCAACATTACCACTGATCCAGTAACACCCACTAACGCCATTGACTATAGTTCTATTGGTATGAATAATCTGTTTTCTAGAACGGCCACCGAGGCTTTAGTTAACGCGGTAGTTGCTCCGGCAGATGAAGAAAAAACAGTCGTAGAGGAATCACCAGTTTCTATTAGTCCTGAAAATAATTCCGAAACACCCGAAAAAGAATCCGAAACAAATCCAGAAAATTCCGAAACCGAAAAAATCAATGATGATAATCCGACTGAAGACAGTTCTTTAGCTATGGAAGAAGCCTTCAAAGTCGAAACGGATTTTGCTAATGAATATTCTTCTTCCGATAATGAGACTGTGGTTGAAAATAACACGGCCTCTGAAGACACATTATCAGAAGATAACAGTGTTCCAAGTGATACTGAAATAGCTACGGAACCAATTACGTTAGCTCCTAATCTAACTGAAGAGACGAATAAAGAAATATCACCTGTTGAAACCAAAGAAGAAACAGTTAAGGAAAATCCAAATGCCGCAAACGAATCTTCGCTTTTAGAAGAAAACAATCGTTTGAATGCTAAGATCATCAAGCAGGAAGAAGATATTCAAAAACTGAATGATCGGCTTTTAGAATTGGATGGCAAAGTAGCAGACAAGGAAATCAATGGCGATATTCCTGTTGATTATGAAAGAACTGAAGCCAGTGACATTGATGAGATATCTCCGGAGCTTAAAGCCTTGGAGGATCAAGTCAGTGCCTTGACTTTGGAACTCAATAAAACCAAAGAGGAACTGAACCAGGCTTCTTTGGCTAATCAGGAATTAAATACTGAAAAGAACAGACTGGTTGCTGAAAAAGAAGAATTGATTAAGAAGCAGAACGATGAAGAAAAGGAATCCGGAGATTTAAAACAGTCGCTGACTGCTTTATCAGCGGAAGATAATACTAAAGACACCGCTATTCAGGAATTAAAGTCCCAGAATCAGAATCTGAGCAATCAGATTACGGATTTGAAGTCTAGTAATTCTTCCCTTACTCAGGATAACAGCAATCTTCAAAAAGAAGCCGCTCTTAAGGAAGAAACAATCAGTAAGCTTAATCCTCTTGTGGAGGAGAACAACGCTCTCAAAGCTAAGATTTCGGCATTAGAAACCGAAAACAATCAGCAGCAGGAAGAGAATGCGAAGAATCTTAGTGCTGAAAATGAAGAACTCACCGCTTTGAAAACTAAGATTCAGGAACTTAATAACGAAATCAGCACCCTCAATACCGAGAAAGCATCTAATGAGTCTTTGATACAGAAGCAAAATGCTGATATTGAGACTGAGAAGCAGCAGGTAAGCACCCTTACTTCTCAGCTTGATCAATTATCCTTGAATCAAAAACAGGAAGAAGAACAGGTTTCTATTGAAAAAGAATCCTGGCTTCAGGAAAAGAACCAGTATCAGACGGATGCTGAGACTTTAAAGACGCAACTTATTGAAGCTAATAAAAACAAAGATGATCTAGAAATATCTGTACAGAATCAGAAAGCTGATTTACTAGCTAAGGACGATTCTCTCAATCAATTGAATTCGACTAATCAGCAGCTTAAGACTTCTAATGATGAGCTATTGAAGTCTTTAGAAGACAAAGAGAATCAAATCCGGAATAAGGATCTTGCTTTGTCTGAGATGACTAAAAAGCAGGAAGAAGCGACAGAGCTGAATAACTCTTTAGTTATCGATAAGAAACATTTAGAGGATTTGAATCAGAGTCTGACAAGTCAACTATCTGAAAAAGACAACAATCTGAAGCTTACTTCTTCCACTCTTGAAAAAACAATCGCCGAAAACAAGGACGTCCTTTCCAAGTTGAATGAAGAAAGCCAAAGCCTTCAACAGCAGAACCTCTATCTAGGATTGTTTGGCAAGAAAGAATGTTATCCTCAGTTTGAAGAGGAATTTTCAAAGACGGGAATGGATTATTTGCCTGTCAATGTTAAGAGCTTGCTTTTAACTCATCCAGAATGGGTCGTAGATGAAGGGAATGAAATATACGTCTCCCCTAAAGCTGATGATAGCTATGAAGAGGAAGTCAAACCCTTAGTGGTGGAAGCAGAAGAACTGAGTGAAGAGAATGTCTCTTATTCTGAAGATGAACGCCAAGAAGCACAGCAGGCTAAGTCCTTCTTCAAGGAAATCTATCATGACAGCGATATTGCCACTGATTTTGCGGGACGGGAAATTCATTTTTTGGATTATGAGAATCCTAATTCTCCCTTTGGCTGGTCATATCGGCTGATGGACAGTCAGAAGGAAGAAACAGCTGATAATGTCTTAGTCGCCAGTCTTTTGTCTCTGAATGACTTTGTACCTCAAGGCAGCTTTACAACTAATGGTCATACTTTCCATCTCAATAAGGACGCCACTCATTCATTCTTAGTTTCCGAAGACTATATTTCCGATCCTTATGATTTAGCTGAAGTCATGAAAAAAGCGGACCAGGAATCAGCTAGGAAAGAACCGTTAGTTTATCTGTTCGTTAAACTTCTAGGAACTAGCGGTGTCTTAAGTGATGACTCTTTCAATAGTTTTACTGGAATTGTCGAAAAGACAGTCAAACGTTGCTGCACTTCTTCTTTCATTGATCTCCAAGTCAATCATAATCCGGGTGCTGATTATCTTTTCTTAACTTTTGACGGAACAATAGATGGGGTCTATAAAGAAGCCTTGAGCTACGCTATTCTTCTCAACTCCTATCGTAAAGAATTCTATAACCGCGGCGAACTCAACGCCATCATTGTCTTAGATAAGACCGATGCTTTAATTTCTCAACGTCATCTGACGCTTGATAAATTAACCAGTGAAACCAAAGACCTAGGCTTAAGAGCTATCCGTTATGACTTGAATCAGATTCAAGTCATTAATTCCACAATCAAGAGAACGATTCATATCGGACCGGAGATAATTTCTGAATTAGATGTTGATCAAACCCGGTTTGTTGAATCCTCTTTAGGTCAAGGCAACTTTGCCGAAATATTCGGATTCAATGGGCATTATGAGGAATGTCACTTTATCTACAATCTCCGAAAGAAGGATGAAGACACTAAATAATTTCACGTGAAATTAATATTTAGAAAGGATCACAACATGAATATTATTGATAGATTTAAGAAGTACGTTTCGATTGAATCAACTGCCGGAGAAGAGAAAGCGGACACCTGTTCTGACAATAAGATGCTTGTCTTAGCAGATCTCTTATTGGAAGAACTTCAGGCCTTAAAACCGGATGAAATCTCGATCAACCAGTTTGGTGTCGTTGACGCCAAATTCCTTGGTGACTCCACAAAGCCGATGATTGCTTTGCTAGCTCATATGGATACCTCTCCATCTGCTAGTGATAAAGATGTTAAAACCCGTATTGTTGACTATAAAGGCGGGGACATTAAGCTTAATGACACCCTTTCCTTAAAGGTAAGTGAGTTTCCGTCTTTAAAGCATTCCGTTTCTCATCAATTGATGGTGACTGATGGAACTACACTTCTTGGCGGAGACGACAAAGCCGGTATTGCTATTATCATGGATTCGTTAATTGCCATTCTTGATGGCAAGAAAAAGCATCGTTCTTTAGAGATTATCTTCACGACCGATGAAGAAATCGGAGCCGATGCTGAACATGTTTCTATGGATTTAGTCAAAGCCAAATATGGATACACGGTTGACGGTGGGGATTCCAAATATCTTTCCATTGAATCCTTTACGGCCTACTCCATGAAGGTTTTAGTCCAAGGAAAGTCCATTCATCCTGGATCAGCTAAGAATAAGTTAGTTAATGCTTCTAATGTTTTGATTCATTTCCAGAACGCCTTACCGGAATTCTTACGCCCGGAAGATACCGAGGCTAAAGAACCCTTCTTCCATCTTTGCAATATCAACGGAAATGAGGATAAGGCTGTTGGCGATTTCATTATTCGCTCCTTTGATGATGATCAGATTCAGCAAATGATTGAATTAGCAAAGCTTACCGCTAGACGAATCAATGACTCTTTAGGCAATGAAGCACTGACTCTAGAAATCAAACCAAGTTACCGGAATATGAAGCTTGTTTTAGATAAGCATCCTGAAATCACCAATGAGATTGAAGGCATCTACAAATCTTTGAATATGGCTTATGAGTATGAAGCTGTCCGTGGTGGCACCACTGGCAGTCAACTGAGCTTTATGGGACTGCCTTGTCCTAATCTTGGAACAGGTGATTATAACTGTCATGGACGAATGGAATATGTCGATTTAGATGAAATGAAACAAATGGCAGAAGTCGTTAAAAAGCTCATGGAAGCGTAGTCAATTATAGGAAAAACTAAACTATGTTTTTAAATTAATATTTATATATATAGCTTTTTTAAATAAATATTAATTAATTGTAAGCGTTTCCACAAAATTTCTTGAAATGTTTTCAAGTACAACAATTTTGAAGAAAATCATCAAAAACTAAGCAAAAATAGATTATTTTTGTTCTTTTTATTGACTTTTTAAGTGAAAAACCTCATTTGGAAAGATTGATTTTCTTTTATTTGGTGACTTCAGTCGGTAAAATCTTATTGCTTATTTTTTGGGAGGACAAGCCAATGAAAAAATTATTTTCACTTATTTCCATCGCTTCCGTCATCGGACTGGGCAGCTTTGTTGCCAGTCAGACCACTACTGAGATTCCTTCAGCCGCAGATGCTAACCTTAAGGATTTTATTGTTACCGTTGACGGTAATCTTAAAACCGATAAAAAGGCAGCTAATGTAGCTCGTAACGAGGTTCTTAATGAACTTGCTTACAAATTACCGTCATCCAGTTACACCGTTGATTTTGTTTATGACACTTTAATCAATGGCTTTGCGGTAAAGACCACTCAAGAGGTCGCTGATTTCATTTCGACAATGAACAACGTTTCTTCTGTTGAGAAATCAATCGAGTATGCGGCTCCTGATGATACTGCTACTTCCTCTAATTCTTTATCAGCTGATGATCAGATTAAAGCTGATAAGCTTGCCAACTATTCTTCTGAGACTATGCATTCTACTTCTTCGGAAGTTGATGCTGTTGTCGGCGCCTCTAATCAAGGCGGTAAGGGAGTTTCTGTTGGTATCATTGATACCGGACTTTACCTTAACCAGGTTGAAGGTACAAGCGCCCGTGCTACGTTTGAAAAGACTCAAACTGCTGGAACTAATGCTGCTGCCTTCAAAGATTTAGGCACTGAATATAATATTCGCACCGAGGCATCCGTGAATGCCATGGATTCTTCTTTCACATCCAAATACTACACCAGAGTCAACAACAAGATTTTCTTTGCTCATGATTATGCTGATAATGATAATGATGTTGATCCTACTGCAGATGGCTCTACCCATGGTACCCATGTTGCATCTTTGACTGCTGCTAACGGTGATGATTTCCAAGGCATTGCTCCCAATGCTCAGGTTGCTGTTTTAAAGGTCTTCGGCAATAACGAAGGCGGTGCTGAATCCACTTCTGTCATTGCTGCCTTAGAGGATGCCACTAAGCTTAAGCTTGATGTGGTTAACCTTTCTTTGGGCTCAGCTTTGACTGAAAATGAAGAAACAGCTACTTCTGCTTCTAGTATAGCTATTGCTGCCGCTAAGGATGCCGGTGTTATTGTCAACTTTGCTGCCGGCAACGAAGGAAAAGGCAATTATTCTGGAACTAAAGGTTATTCTGAATGGACCACTGATACTGTTGAAAGCGGAATCGTTGGATCTTATGCTTTGAGTGATGAAAACGCCAATATTGTGGCTGCATCTAATCCGAATAAATCTTTCTTCTCTTCCATCATGACTGTCGGAGAAAAGAATACTCCGGTTGAATACTATGATGAAGTTGTCACTAGAACTGGTGGAACTATTAAGTTTGATACCGATCATCCGATGTCAGAATTGATTCCTGATGGATCTTCTTCTGTTTCAGTGAATTATGTCCGTGTCGGCGGATATGGTGCCGCGTCTGATTATGAAGCTTTAACAGCGGCCGGTGTTGATGTTACTGGCAAGATTGCTGTTGTTGATCGTGGTTCTACCACCTTCGTCGATAAATATGCTCAGGCTAAGAATGCCGGAGCTAAGGCTTTGATTGTCATTAACAATGTGTCTTCTACTACTTTCAACTTCAACTTTGATTTTAATGATAACAACCCTACTTTCCCTGTTATTCTTGTTTTGAAGAATTCCGGTTCAACTTTTGGAGCCGTTGGATCAACTGGTACTTTGGTTTTGGCCAAGAATCAGGTTCAGGCCACTTCTAACGGAAACACAATTGCTTCCTTCTCCTCTGATGGTACTTCCGCTAATTTGGATATCACCCCTACCATTACAGCTCCTGGCTACAACATCATGGGTGCTGTTTCAGCTACCACCACCGGTTCTAGTTCTGGATTAGTCGGCTATGAGTACATGAGCGGTACTTCTATGGCTACTCCTAACCTTACTGGTGCTTTAGCTTTAGCATTAGGAGAAAAGAATCCTGATAATAAAGGCAATTTAGCTGTTGCTGATGCCACCGCTTATTCTTCTTATAAGCAAAAGTTATCAATGATTGGCATGTCTACTGCTAATCAGGTAACAGATTCCACCGGTTCTAATACCGCTTCTCCTCGTACTCAAGGTGCTGGTCAGATCGATGTCAGAAACATTCTCAATTCCGATTCTTACATTACTTATAAGAATCAAGATCTTGATGGTTTCGACAACACTGAAGAATCCAAGATTGAGTTAAAGAACGATGATGATTTGAAAGTTGATTTAAGTGATTCCACTAAGAAGGCCTATATTTCTTTCAATTATACAGTTCACAATGATTCTAATGAAGCAAGAACTTATAAGCCGTCTGTTGAATTAAATATTCCTAGTCTTGATGTTCAGGTCACCAAGACTGAGTATGATGCCACCACCGCAGATTCCAAAAAGGATATTCCGACTAATCTTCCTTCCACTATCACAATGTCTACAAACGAAGATGCTGTTACTATTCCTTCTGATAGACAGCCTAGTTCTAACATTACAGTTGCTGCTAACAGCACTGCTAACGGAACCGTTAAGATTGAGATTGATGATTTAGCTTTCACCAAGACCTTCAACGATACCGCCAATCCGGATTTCTCTGGTACTTTAAGAGAATATTTCAACAAGTATTTTGCTAATGCCTCTGGTAGTTATGTTGAAGGCTACCTCCACCTTAATCAGGTAGTTGGCGGTTCAGTTGTCACTGAAGATTCTACTAAGGCCTCTAAGAAAATGTCCGTTCCTTTCTTGGGCTTCTATGGTGACTATACTAAGGGTGCTGCAGTTGAAGACTTCGATTTTGAAAAGACTTCCGGACGTCTCTACAATTCTCAGATGATCGATAATCATATGCAGAACTTGTCCGATACTTATAAGAAGGCCAATGCTTATACTGGTTCAACCTTAACTACATCTGGATCATTCCCGACCACTGCTACTATTGCTAACATTTCCCAAATGAATGTTTCTTCCAGAGGCGGTTCTTCTAATGCCTACCGTTCAGTTGTCGGATCAAGTGATATGACTCATCTGTATGCTGGTGCCACTGGCATCTCCGATAAGATGTTCGGTACCTTCTTCGTTAACCGCTCCTGCTCTAATGCCACTTGGTCAATCAAGTCTGGATCCACTACTAAGAAGTCTGGCTCTTTAATGGTTATGTTTGGAAGCACCACTGGAGTTTCGATTTCCGCTCTTGGCCTTTCTAAGTCTTGGATCTATCCTGACGATAGTGGCTATATCTTAAGACGTGGCTACTGTGAAATCGATTTGTCTAGTATTGCTGAAGGTGATTATACGCTTGATTTTGATTTCACCTTACAGGGTACTGGTACCGTTCAGACTAAGTCTTATACTCTGACTGTTGATAAGTCTGCTCCGACTTTAGTCTCTGCTACTCAGAAGACGGATGGTTCTGATAAGTACTTGACCTTAGTCACTAAGGGAACCAACAACACTTACTCTTTCAATGGTGCCGCTGTCATTCCTACATTGGTTGATGGAACTACTGATACCTATACTGCTGACATCTATCTCAATGATATCATTGCTTCTGGTTCTACTTCCTTAAGCATTACTGCTTCTGATTTTGCTCATAACTACACTACTATTGTCTATCATTTTGAAGAAACTGGTGCTGTGGCTTCTGGCGTAGATTATTCTACTGATGGCTATGATTTCTCTATTACCAACCTTTCTAAGAAGAATGGTAACTATATGTATCAGGTCATCTTAATTGATTCTAACGGAAATGAGATTACGAGAACCCATTCTCACACCGTCTATCTCCAGTTAGATACCAATGTCACTGACTTAACAGTTACGGTTGATGGCGAAGAACATGCTTTCACATATGACGCCACTTCTGGTATGCTTGCTATTACCTTAACTAAGGATGAAGATACCTTCACTGTCAACTCTAAGGGTTACATCAACGGAAAGGGTGATTCTACTTCTTCCTCTTCAAGCGACACTTCCTCTTCCACTTCCGGTGATTCTACTTCTACCTCAACTGGTTCTAAGGGCTGCGGCGGATCCATTGCTACTGTCTCCTCAATTGTGGCTGCCATTGGATTAGTCGGTGCCGGCTTAGGTATTAAGAAGCATAAAGACCATAAGTCGAAGTAATTAGAGACGAATAGCAAACGGCCCCGACTATTGTCGAGGCCTTTGCCTTTTATTCAAAGGTCAATTCAGGGAAATAAAGCGATGCTATTACTTAAGAGAACAAAACAAAACATTATCTGTTGGGCAATAGCCATTGTTGTTCCAATTGTTGTTATTCTTCCTCTTTACTTTTGCTCCAATTTCGGGCTCAGCAATTCCTGCTTGATTCCCGGTGTCTGCTTCGTTGGTTATGTCTTATTAAGTTTTGTAACTAGATCAGGAACCTTCGATGTCTTCCGTTATCAGTTCATTAACTTAATGTATTCTTTTAAACCTCATTCACCTCATAAATACAAAGACTGTTACGAATATCAGGAGACAATGAAAGAGAAGAGAAGTGAGAATTCTGTAATTTGGATTCCCTGGGTAGTAGTTGGTGTTATTCTTATCATCTTAGCTATCATCTTTGCCTATCTAGACATCCGTTAATTAAACTCATTTAACCCTTTTCCTCTTCTATATATAAGAATATTCCAAACCGCTTCTTGCACTATGAGGGTAGAACAAATAAAATAAGTATATTTAAATTAACAATTAATTTAATAGTAGGAGGTAAATAAAATTATGAAAAACTTAAAGAAATTGATGGGATTTGTAGCTATTGCATCAGCATCCTTATTGGCAACTGGATGCAACAATGTCACAGTCGATTCAGGTAAAACATCGACCTCGACTAGTGCCGAAGCCGAGGGTGCTTTCTATATCACTTACAAAGGCGAAGAAATCACAGCTGACACTGCTAAGACTGCCTATGTCGGTGACACCAATCTTTATCTTGTTCCACACATGAGTGATGATTCCACCAGTAGTTTTACTTATACTTCTTCTAACGAAGCTGTTGCTACTGTTTCTACTACCGGATTGATAACTGCTATCACTGCCGGAACAACTGATATCACTGTTACTCAGACTGGTACTAGCAATGTCATTAAGATTACCTTTACTATTGAAACTCCTGTTACTTCCACTGGTGCTGTTTCTTATGCCAATGAAAGTTATGCTGAAAAAGCTCGTATTCTTTCCACTCTTGAAAGCTATGCTGTCAACAACTATTTAACTGGTATTACTATGTTCTCTAATGGCGGCTATGTCTGCTATAACACCCGTTATACTCCTAAGCCGACTGAATATGTCACCGGTTATGGCTGGGGCACATTAAGAGAAGGAAGTCTTTCAGCTGAATTACCTAATGCTGCTGGCAAACATCCTACCTATTACACAATTGAAACCACAGCAATTCCTGGCAAATCCAATGCCATGAATGCTTCTGGATCCGATGTTTCTAATCTTGCTGGCAATATTCAGTCCTCTTATTACAGCAGCCGTCTTAATGCTACTAATGATGGCTATGAATGGTATCCTAATTTAGCTACTGATGCTGCTCCTATCGCTATTGATGCTAGCGGCAATGCTACCGATGCCAGTATGTCTTCTAGATGGAGAATCCATCTTAGAAAAGGTGTCAAGTATGTTACTGGTGCTAAAACATCTACATTATTAACAACTGACACTAAGACTCAAGCTGCTGCCGCTTTTGATGGCACTGAAGTTTCTTTGGATGATTATCTGACTCCTTTCAAGGTCATGCTCACTGGCTGGAACAACCAGTATCGTGCCTCTGATTTGACTGATGGCACAGCCGGCTTTGTCGGCGCTGCTGATTATTACAACAATACGGCTAAGAACACTACTGGTGATTCCACCAGTCTTTGGAATGAAGATGAATGGGAAAAGTCAGTTGGTGACAACATTAAGGTCGGCACCGATTCTGATGGAAACTGGTATATTGACTTCAATCTTCTTTATTCCTGCACCCAGTTCTATGCCATGTACAATTTATCCAGCAATTTATATTCACCTATTCCGGCTGATTTCATCAAGGTCTGGGGTATGTCCAATTATGGCACTCAGCCTAATGGATACGGATTAGCTGAGACTACTATTTCAACTGGACCTTATTACATTGATTATTACAAATCTTTTGGTATGATGACTTTAAAGAAGAATCCTTATTACTACTACAATTCTGAGACTTTATCTGATGGCTCGACTCGTAATGTTTACCAGATCCCTGGTATTGATTATGTTTATAACGGCGACTCTAGCAAACTAGAGGATGCTTTCTTATCCGGCAAATGTGATACTTATGCTCCTACTAAGCAGACGATGTCTAAGTATCGTACTGATGATGATCAGCCTACTACTGGTACTGGTACATCGACTGGTGTTACATGGAAATCCTATAAGACTAAGGGAGATTCCAACTTTAAGTTGAACGTCAATACTTCCACTCAGGATGAATGGAATTCCAAGTTTGGTACTACTGGTACTGTCTATGCTCATGCTTCTTCCGATGTCCGTACCGTCAAGCCCTATATGTCTGATCATAACTTCCTCGATTTCTTAAGCTTCTCTATGGATCGACAGACTATTTGCACTTCCCGTGGTATGACTCCGACTCAGGAATATTTCTCCGATAACTACTTAATTGATCCGGAGACTGGTGTGTCTTATAACTCCACTGATGCCCATAAGGCTGTCTTAGCTAACCGTCATAATGAAACTTATGGTTATGATTCAGATGCAGCAGCTAATTCTTTGCATCAGGCTTTCATTGATACCATCGTACCGTTAGCTAAGGCTGGCAAATTACCGACTCAGTCGTCTTCTGGTCAGGCCGGTTCTAGCTCTAACCCGTATATTGTTCCGATTGATATGAACTGGATGAATGCTACTGATGAAACTGACTACGGCGATGTCTTTGATGGCATCAAAGCCGTCTTTGCTTCTGTTTCCAAGAAGTATTATTACAGCGGTTATGTATTAGAAATCAACCAGATTGCCGGTACTAGTGATTACAACGAAGTCTACAACAAGATGAAACAGGGTGAATTTGATTTAGGCTTTGGCGCCATTTCTGGCGGTGACTTAAATCCGATCAACTTCATGGAAGTTCTGAAGTCCGATAACTCTTCTGGTTTCACTCTTAACTGGGGACCGGATACTAGTAAAGTCGATTCTTCCATTGTTTATGATGGCAAGACTTGGTCTTATGATTCCTTATGGAATGCTGCCGATTCTGCTGTTACTTTAGCAACTGATGGCTCTATCGCCGGTTTGAAGAACGAATCCACTAAGAATACTACTGAATCTGGAATGAAGTATGAAAGTATCAGCACGACTGATGCTTCCGCTACTTATAAGTTATCTTTCAAGACTTTGATCCAAGGTGGAGCTGATGCTTCTTCAATCGTAGTCACTATTTCTAACTCTGGTGATAACAAGGTTACTTATACCATGACTGAATTAGAGGCCTTAGGCTTCACGAAAGCCAACGACTACACCAGCAATTTGACTATCGCTAAGAATTTCAACACTACTGATGGCTCTGAATCAACCGATAAGGACTTAGTCTCTCGTATTGTTTCTGCTAAGATTTCCTACAATGTCACCATTGGTTCTTCCACTTTCAGCCTTTCTTCCACTATGAAACTTGCTACCTACTATGGTATTAAGAACTAATTAAGAAATCAGAACGAACAATGCCTTATATAGTCAAATATTCTCTTAAACGATTCGGTTTGATGCTTTTAACAGCATTCATCATCATTTCCATTACTTTCTTTTTAGTCATGATGCTTCCTGATGCGGCTATCTCCGGAAACGATGCCGCCCAATTAGCTTTCTGCCGTAATCAGGTTTCTTTAGGTTATTACTTATCCTTCCAAAGTGAACAGTCAGGTCTAGGATCAACTGTTATTGCTCCTTTGACTGATCAAAGCGGAACGACTTGGTACTTCTATCAGAAACCGATCATTCAAAGATACTTTGCTTGGCTGACTAACATCTTCACTAACTGGGATTGGGGAACTTCGACTGTTGTTCAGCCAGGAACGACTGGTATGAGCATCATCGCTTCCCGCTTACAGCCGACTATTCTTATTAATGTCTTTGCTCTTCTAATCTCTCTTCCTTTAGGCTTTGCC
>JBAXZY010000030.1:0-16304 GCA_041670045.1 Bacilli bacterium
AATGATTATTTTTTGAAGGTGATTTAAAATGCCCTGACAATATCTACTGTCAAAGCTATTCCTCTAAAATGAAAAGATCGCAGGATGATTTTGTAATGAGTATACCTTTTTTATCTTTAATAAGATTTCAAAAGATACAAGTGATGGCTTAGTTGGTGAATCTTCAACCCATTTTGGTGAATATAAAGGCAAAGGTCTTCAAGAAGATTTGTATCATGGTGAAATGACTGATTTCGCTCCTAGCAAAAAGAAGACGAAAGCAGTTGTTCAGTTTAATTTGTCTTTAGCCACGGATTTAGTTAATAAAGGATACTGACTTTGTAAGGGCTGTTTTTCTCTTCTGTTTGAATTTTGAGATTCTCTCTTTTAATGCTTTAAGCCATGATTTAAAACAATTCAGTCCAACTTTTCAACAGGTTGGTTTATTTTCATTGCTGAAAAAGAGGAAACAATTTAATTTGTAAACGCTTACCAAGATTAAAGGAGGGTAAACATTATGAAAAAAATTGCTTTATTACCGTTATTATCTGTCTTAGTTTTAGCTAGTTGCGGAGGTACATCTTCTGATTCCACTACTAATCAGGGAACCAGTTCCTCTATCTCAGAGTCAGCTTCTTCTAATATTTCAAATCAAAAAGAGCTTCAAGCAGCCTATATCTCTCCGGCAGTAATGTCCTATATGAATATGAGACCTACTTATAACTACTATATAACCACCTATTCCTTTGAATACTTAGAAACCTTTTCCGATAAGAGCTATACCTTAACTATCTCTTCCACAACCTATTCTGGCTTAGTGTTACCGGATGAAGGAAATGCTATAACCGGTAATGAAAGAACTAATTATATTTCCAAATATTATGGATCTTTTGAAGCTGTAACCAATGCTTTAGATGAGGATTCATTAGACATTACTTTAAAAGTACCATCCCGTGTAACCATGAATTATGATTCCACTTATTTTGTAGATAGTGCCAATTGGACTGAGACCATGAAGGAAGCCACCGCAACCAAAGACAAAGATGGAAATATAACGGCTTCTTTTGATACTGGAAGTTCATATTTAGCTTCTACTGCTTTTTCACAAAAAGAAGTGTCGGTTAGTAAAACCGCAAACTCTTTTGATTATTTTGCCTTACGTGATAAAGATGAAGCAAATCCGATAGTTGCTGCTTCAACTGGAGATTCTCTGGCTGGTTCTTATATTTCTCCTGCCAATTTAGGTTATATGAATATGCGTCCTTCTTATAATTATTACATGACTATCATGAATCAAGAAAGCTTAGATTTAATCGATGATGATGATTATGTTCTAAGTATATATTCTTCTAATTTTTCAGGAGTTAATTTACCAAGCGAAGGTAATAATGCAACGGGAAGTGATCGAGCCAACTATGTTCTTAAGTTTTTTGGTAAATATACTTCCGAAACCAATAGTTTAGATGAAGATACTTTGGATGTTACTTTAAAAGTACCATCAAAGGTGACGTTAGCTTATGATGCAAAATACTATGTTGACAGCAATAATTTTGATGATTTAGCTAAGACGAATACAACTGTAAAAAACAATGATGGAACCGTAAAAACAGAATATGACTCAGGGGCAGAATATTTAGCCTCCTTTCAAGTCGCAGAAACGCTTATATCAGTTACTAAACCCACTTCTTCTTTTGACTATAGCTCAATTACCGCTCAGCTTTACTAGAGAACAAGACTATGGCAAACAAGTTTCGCTTATTTAGAGGATTAACTGGTGTTAGTCTAGTTGCTTTATCCTTAATGGTATTTGGATCTATACTGGCTTTTGAAAATTCGGGACAAGTGAATGTCTTCCTGAATATTAATAATTCAACTAGTGGTCATTCAAATTATTCTTCCGTAGATGAAATGAGAATAGCGGAAAGAAAAAACGAAGTAATAACTCAAGAAGAGGGCAGTGTACTTCTATTTAATAACAATAAAGCTTTACCTTTACAAAGTACAAATAAGGTAACTTTATTAGGTAGAACAGCAGCTGATAATATCTTTAAGGGGGGTAGTGGTGGATCAACTACGACAGATGAAGCAGCTACTTCTCTATATGAGGTCTTAAAAGATAAGGGTTTCTCAATTAATGAAAAAGTATATTCAAGTTTAAAATCATCAGATATCTCACGTTCAAGAGGTAATATTGGTGAAGTTCCATCTTCTTTCTATACGGATGATTTGAAGTCCACATTTTCCGATTATTCGGATGCTGCCATCATTGTTTTAGGTCGTTATTCAGGTGAACAACAGGACTTCACATCAAAAGGTGATTCCAATCAAGACAACAGCGTCAACGAAAACAATGATCCTATTGATGTCGAAGGTGTTCCTATGCTCTCTCTTCATGAATCAGAACGAGAAATGATTAAGATAGCTAAAGATTCAGGTGTCTTTAAAAAAATCATCGTGATTCTCAATACTGCCACAACTATGGAAATTGATGACTTAGAGTCACTTGGGGTCGATAGTTGTTTGTGGGTGGGATACCCTGGTTTTGCTGGGTTTGAAGGTGTTGCTAATATCTTGGCAGGTGAGGCTGACCCCTCTGGTAGAACTGTTGATACTTTTGCCACTGATTCCTTATCAAGTCCTGCTATGAGAAACTACGGAACCTTTTCTTGGGATAATGTTACCACTGATGGTCAAAGCAAATATTTAGTATATGCCGAAGACATTTACACTGGCTACAAGTACTATGAGACAAGATATCATGATCAAATTTTGAATATTAATAATGCCAAATCTTCTTCTGGCTGCTACAACTCAAACGGAAATTGGAATTATGCCGATGAAATGACTTATTCTTTTGGTCACGGTATTTCATATGCTTCCTTTAATGAAGAAGTAAATGACATTACTTGGAATCGCGAGACTCATCAAGTTACCTGCAATGTGACTGTAAAAAATACTAACTCAGAATCTAATTACAAAGGTGAAAGCAAAGACGTGGTTGAATTATATGTTTCCTTGCCTTTCCAATCTGGTCAGGCTGAAAAAAGTGCTATTCAATTAATCGGTTATACTAAAACCAAAGGATTGAAACCTGGCGATTCTCAAAAAGTGCAGATTATAGCCGATGATTACCTCTTTGCAACTTATGACAATAATGCTATTAATGGTGCAGATACAACCAAAAAAGGATCTTATGTTTTTGATGCTGGGGACTATTTCTTTGCAATTGGTTCAGATGCCCACGATGCTTTAAATAACGTCTTAGCCAGCCAAAATGTCGTTTCACTCATAGATGAAAAAGGAAAAACCGTAGATGGTGACTCAAATAAAGTCCATAAGGAAACTTTGGCTTCATTAGACAACAAAACATATGCGGTAAGTCCCGATACTGGGGAGATCGTTTCGAATCATTTTGATGATATGGATATCAACTATTACGAAAGTGGTGCTGTCACCTATTTAACCAGAAACGATTGGAATACCTATCCTAATCGAATCACCGGTTTGTCAGCTACAGATGAAATGAAGACAGTTTTGGATGGCCATACATACACAAAGCCAAGTGATGCAAAAGATATCAATGAATTCAAATATTCACAAAACTACGATACTCCAATCACCCTTAAGGATATGAAAAACGTTGATTATGAGAATCAGGAAAAGTGGGACAGTTTCATTGATCAATTAACTCCAACTCAATTAGCAAAGATTCCAGGGGAGAAATTTGGAAATGATGCCATCTCCGAATTAGGTGTTCCAACAACACAATCCGCCGATGGACCAGATGGAATTCAGGCCAATACTGGTTTCTCCCATGTCAGCGAAGTCGTGTCCACATCCACTTATAACGATGAATTAATTGCCAATCGTGGTAAATTCATGGGTGAAGACGGGATGGCCTCCGGTCAATCAGGCGTCTACGGTTTTGGCGCAAATATGCACCGAACTCCTTATGGTGGACGTAATTTTGAATACTATTCCGAAGATATGATTCTCTCTTATCTAGCCGGTGGTGTCCAAACGAAAGCCGCTAATGAGATGGGTCTGACTACTTACGTGAAACATTTTTGTGCTAATGATCAAGAAGTCTGGAGAAATGGAAGCTCCACTATTATGACCGAGCAGACTTATCGTCAAGGTCCCTTAAAAGGTTTTGAAGGCAGTTTTACGAAAGGTGGAAGTCTTGGCACAATGACCTCTAATGCAAGAGTAGGCTTAAAAGTAGTCAGCATGGACTATGAAACTATGACAACCGTTTTACGTAAAGAATGGGGGTTTAAAGGCGTTAGTATGACAGATTCCTCAAAAGGAAGCCGCTACTATCTCTACACTCAAGAGTCCATTGCAGCCGGTATTGATCAATTCAATAATGATGAAACAAGAGGAACTTCTGATATGAAGAACTATCTCATCAAAGAAAAGGATGGTTATATGTGGCAAAGATGCCGAGAAATTGCTAAAAATTATTTCTATATGTTAACTAAAAATTTTGTTATGACTAGCGATGAGCCGATAGTAGTCACTACTCCTTGGTGGGAAACTGCTATCTATTCCATTCTAGGGGTTGGGATTGGTGTCTCGGTTGCCCTTCTGAGTTTCACTGTTTTCTTTGGAATTAAAGATAAAAAGAGGATTGCCTAATGAAAGAATATTTTTCAACAGTTGTGTTTCGAAAAAGAAAAATTGGAAACCTTCTCACAGTTATAGCTGCTACAATCATGCTGTTAGTTTCTATCTTTTACATATCAATTCCCGGTGGTAACCTAAAAATCGAAGATGATAGCCAAACTTTGACTTTTCTTTGTACTTTAGTAGGAAGCCTAATCAGTCTATCCTTAGTTTTCTTTCACAAAGAAATCCTAGAGAAAGTCTTTCCTTGCATATCGTTAATCCTCTATGCAATTGGTTTAGGAAGGCAAATGTACTTGCTAGCTTACCCATTGGCAGACAAAATTACTGGCGTGAATTGGTTTGGTGGATCACTTGCAACTTACTTATCATTCTTCCTCTTATTATTAGTTGGAACTGTCTTAAATTTAGTTGGTCTTTTCTTACCACAATGTAATCAAGAAGACTAGAAAATAATAAATGGCTAGCAGGAAACTGCTAGCCTTCTTTTTCTTTTTGGGAATGTTCTGGAAAGAAAGCTAACAACCGAAAAATATGGTTTTTTGCTGAATAAGACAAGTCGCCATTATATTGATCAACAATGTATTTCATAGATTGAGTACCATAACCATGATTTGAACCATCCGTTTTGCTAGAAAAAGGTTTGCCGTTCTCATCAAAGTTGATTTGCCCATCAAAATAATTTGTGATTTCCAAAAACACAAATGAATGGTTCTTTTTGATAGTAAAATCGATGACACGTTCTTTCTCATCAACAATTTTTTTGGAAGCTTCTATCGCATTAGATAAAGCGTTTGAAAGAAGCGCATAAAGATGGGTTTCATCTATGAAAGAAATGGCTTTCCCATCGCAAAGACAGGAGAACCTAATATGTTCTTTTTCACAAATTAACTGTTTCTCATAAATGATGGCATCTAAAGCTTCATAACCAGTTTTTACTGTTGAATCATAAATTCGCGTAGCTTCCTTTAAATTATCCAATTCCTGATTAGTGACTTTGCCTTCTAAATTATTCAAATGGTGTCTTAAATCATGACATTTAGAATTAATAATATTTATGTTTGTTCTTAAAGAATCGAATTGTTTTTTTTCTTCATAGAAAAGCTTATTCATAACCATGGCTTCTTCTTCCTTTTTCGACTGAGATAAAATACCTTTTTTTAGAACAAGAATAACGAGGCATAGAATACAGGCAAAGGCTTTGACAATAGCAGAAAGTGAAAGAGATTGACTTTGTATTGGTTCACTCGCTGAGAAAAGAACATTAGTTAGAATTAATGAAAATATCGTCAGTAAAGCAATATTCCTTTTGCTATTTTTTGATAAAACAACTTCTTCTTTTTCAGCGAATATAAACGAGAATGCTATATAAACAATTAAATGAAATGCAAAATAAATCATCCATTGTAATGAGGAATTCAAATTTGGAAACCAAGTCATAGATACTTTGTCATCAAGACCAGAAACATTTAATAAGAAAGAATATGATTTTCCAGCAAAAATCATGGTAGCAGTTGTGGCACAGAAAATAAGAATCTTTTGATAGACGGATTGGTCCAAACAAATCCAAACAAAGAGAAACATAATTAAAGACGAAAACAGCGAATGAAAAAGATTCTTAACGTAAACATAAGGAACTAAAAAATTTCTTATGTATGCCAATGGAATAGTTAAAGCCAAACAAGTGACAATGAAAATTAAAGTCTTAAGCCAATAATGCTTTTTCTTTTTGGTTTTGATATTGAAAAGCAAAGTACAGGAAAAAACCTCTACTAAATTTGAAAATATGATTACAAATTGCAAATAGATATCGTT
The DNA here is from genome assembly GCA_041670045.1 of Bacilli bacterium. GTDB lineage: Bacteria > Bacillota_I > Bacilli_A > RFN20 > CAG-288 > Enterosoma. The sequence continues at coordinate 6,424 of JBAXZY010000030.1, forward strand.
TCCAAAAACATCGGCTAACCATTGTCCAAGTGGTGTCATTTTTAACCTTCCAAATACTTAACAAAAACTTCTTGAAAATACTTCTTTTTTGGTCTTGAAATCAAAAGTCTTGCATTTGGCAGAATGCAATCATTACCATCTATTTTTAGAACATAACTAAGGTTAACTAAATAGCAATTATTGCATCGGCAGAAATTTGAATCGTTAATTTCTTTTTCGGCCCAAACTAAAGTGTTTCTAATCTCATATTTATCTTTAGTGGTGTGGAAAATCACCTTATGCTTTTTGGATTCGATATAAATGATCTCATTAGTATCAAGCCTAATCAAATTGGTGCCAATATTCAAAGAAATAAATTTTCTGTTTTCTTGGTGAATGCGTAATAAAGCCCGATTTAGTTTTAAAGAGAATTCATTGTATTCAATTGGCTTTACAATAAAATCAAGGGCTTCAACTTCATATCCTTGAACAGCAAACTGGGCCAAAGATGTAATGAAGATAATGACAACATTCTTATCTTTTTCTCTGATCTTTTTTGCAGCTTCCATGCCATTCATAAGCGGCATCTTAATATCCAAAAAAATTAAATCAAATTTTGAAGAATAATTGTCTACCAATAGAAGCGGATTTTTAAATCTAGTGGTTTCTAATGCCAATTGATTTGATTTAGAATACTTTTCGATAAATACATTTAAAAGATTGGCATCATTATCATCATCTTCGACAATTGCAATTTTTACCATAGATTCTTTTCTTTTATGTGCCTATTATACCATAGAAGAAATATCGGCAACTTTTAAAAAGACAGCTCGTAGATGTTATACTTCATCTGTGATTTATGGTATCGTTTTCTAATTGTGTCATTAATAAAACAATTGATAATAAGGTTATTGGGATATACAGAAGCCAATAAATGATTTTCTTTAACATAAGGGACTTTAATCTCAGGATGTTTATTCAAAGTGTTTTTGATTGATAACGTATAAAGATTAATCAAGATAACTGCTAGAATTGCATTAGATAACATAATAACAAAATAAATGGCTTTGTTATTATTCTTAATTTAAGCCGCTGACTTATTTAAAGAAGGCTTATTCCTTCCTTTTTAGTCTTCTCTAATTCATCATCCGACCAAGTAGAAGACTGGACTTCCCCAATATGCATCTTATTTAAAAGAACTAAGCAGAGTCTGGATTGACCGATTCCCCCACCTATTGATAATGGAAGCTTGTCTTCCATTAAGGCTTTATGGAATGGTAGTTCTAACCGAGAAAGATTACTGCTGACAGTCAATTGCTTTACTAAGCTTTCTTTGTTTACTCTGATACCCATTGAAGATATTTCAACTGCTTCTTTGAGCAATGGATAGTAAACCAATAGGTCACCATTAAGATTCCAGTCATCATAGTCAGGTGCTCGTAAATCATGAGGAATGCCATTAGATAATTTATTGCCTATGCCAATGATAAAAATAGTTCCATGAGCTAAAGCAAACTTGGTTTCTCTTTCTTTAGGAGAAGAATCAGGATACATCTGAAGAAGTTTCTCACTAGTTATGAATGTTACTTTATTAGTAAAGACAGGTGTTAAAGAAGGATAGGAAGCAAGAATCCTTTTTTGAGTCTTTAAAATAGCGCTGTTGATTTTAGTGACAGTCTTTTTCAGATAGCTGATTGTCCTATCAGAGGAAGAGATATGTTTTTCCCAGTCCCACTGATCGACATAAAGAGAATGAATGTTATCTAAGTCTTCATCTTTGCGAATAGCATTCATGTCACAGTACAATCCTTGATTGACTGGAATCTGATACTTATCAAGCGCGTATCTTTTCCATTTAGCTAAGGAATGAACTATTTCCAGTTCTTCAGTGGAATTCTTAGGTATGAAACTGACTGGTCTTTCAACGCCATTGAGATTATCGTTTAAGCCACTGTTCTTACTGACAAACAGAGGGGAACTGACTCTTATTAAGGAAAGCTCCTGTGCCAGATACTTTTCGAAATCATCTTTGATGACCTTGATTCCTTTTTCGGTTTCAATCAGATTTAAGATGCTTTTATACATAAAGATGTCCTCATTTCACTAAATGTTTGCTTAATAATGAATAGATTATACCATCCGATATTATTTTATGAACTACTACTAGAGATAAAAATAAGTCCATTCTTAAATAAGGTATCTTTTCATTTTTGGTTTTTTGTAAATAAAAGTTTTGCTTGGAACAATAAGACAGTCTTAATAGAAAGGCGTTTTCTGATTTTTATGACTTCCTTTTAAAGATAATTGGTCTCCTATTTTCAAAAGAAAAGCTCTCTATCATTGATAGAAAGAAATCAGAAACCCATTTAACAATCGTAAAAAAAGACTAAAAATCCTTCTTTTTGAGAAAGACGATTCTTGAATCCTCTAGCCTAATAATTAAGCCAATCAAAAGAAGAGTAAAATAGCTTTTCTTTATTACCTGAAAATTCTTCTTTTCTTTTTTCTACATAGTCTTATAATGATAGCCGTCTATTTAAAAGGTTCACATATAGAATGGCGAGAAAACTGATTGAGCTTAGAAACATTTGCTTGAATTATGACGGTCAGAAAGTACTTGAGAACCTTAATCTCAATATCAATGAACAGGAGTTTGTAACTCTTTTAGGAGCTTCTGGATGTGGTAAGACCACAACCTTAAGAATCCTTGGTGGGTTTTTAAAGCCGGACTCCGGTGATGTTCTGATTGATGGAAAATCAATCATCAACATGCCAAGCTACAACCGACCTGTTAATACCGTCTTTCAGAAGTATGCTTTGTTTCCTAAACTTAATGTCAGTGAAAACATCGCCTTTGGCTTAGAGAACTCCTCTCATTCCAAGGTCTACCATTTAGGTTTGGTGGATTTATTGGAAGAATATAAATTTGACGAAGACTATATTGCTGATGCTGAGAAGTATATGGAACAGTTCAATACTCCAAGACAGGCTAAGAAGGGTGCCTTAGAGTTTTTGCATGGCCAAAGTAAGACTAACATAACCCTGGATAAGTTAAAGTGCACTCATAAGACTAACAAGAAATATAAAGAATATTTTTCTGAGGTTTGCTCGGATAACCAAGTGGTTACTAAGCTTAACCCGGAGAAGTATTCTTTTTTTAAACTCTTAAAAGAACTCAAAAAGGAACAGCTTCCAACTGATAAGTACTTACAGATGGAAGAAAGAATCCTGAACCATAAATTCAAAAAAGAAGTAATTGCCAAAGAAGTGACTAAGACCATTAAACTGGTTAACTTAGTCGGATTCGAAAAGCGAGACATCTCAGAATTAAGCGGTGGTCAGCAGCAGCGTGTCGCCATTGCCAGAGCTGTTATCAACAAACCCCAGATTCTGCTTTTGGATGAACCGTTAAGTGCTTTGGATTTAAAACTGAGACAGCAAATGCGATACGAGCTCAAGGACATTCAGCAGACTCTTGGTATCACCTTCATTTTTGTCACCCATGATCAGGAAGAAGCTATGACTATGTCCGATACAATCGTTGTCATGAACGGTGGAAAGATTGAACAAATCGGTACTCCGCAAGGCATCTATAATGCTCCGAAGAATAGATTCGTAGCTGAATTCATCGGACAATCAAACATTCTTCCTGGAACTTATTTAGGGAAAAGCCATGTTTCTTTCCTGAATCACGACTTTGAATGCGATACCTGTGACTTCAAGGACGGAGACACCATTTTTTGCATTGTTGAAAAGAATGATTTCGATATTGTTTCTTTGGATAATGCCACTATTGTTGGTACTATTAAAAAAGTAACTAGAAAGAATCAAGCCTATATTTTGGAAGTGGATGTCAATAAACAGATCATCAATGTCCAGACTATCAATCATTACAAAGTCGGAGATAAGGTCGGCTTAGTGGTTGATGCCGCAAATATTCACTGTGAATCCTTGGATGAAAAGAAGGAATACTTATTAGCTAACTATGAAGGCGACAACATTATTGTCGGAAAATACCTGAAACGAAATCAGGTTTCTTTCCTAGGAGCTACTTTTGAATGTTATGTGGAGACGTTCAGCGTCGGCGAAAAGGTTCAGGTTTTAGTACGTCCTGAAGACTTTGACTTAGTAATTGATAATCCTGAGCAAGGCGACTTAGTAGGAACGGTCTTAACTAGTATCTTTACAGGCGTTCACTTTGAAATGAAAGTGAAAGTCGGTGATACTGTCTTATTGGTTCATGATTACAATAACGTCAATGTCGGAGATAAATTAGGTTTGAAGATTGATTCCTATGAAATCCATTTGATGAGAGATGAAAGTAAATGAATAGATTTAAATATTTAAGCATTCCCTATATCATCTGGCTCATTATCTTAGTTGTTCTTCCCTTATTAGCTATGCTAATCCTTTCGTTCATGGACTCGGATTCTTTGGATTTATCGACTGCTAAATTCTCTCTTGATAACTGGGCCAGTCTTTTTAATCAAGTGTATTTGAATGCCTTCTGGAACTCTTTAAAGATAGCTGGCATTGCTACCATTATCTGTATTCTGATTGGATATCCGATTTCCTATATCATTTCTAACTCCCATCTTGAGAATAAGTTCGCTTTAATCATGATTCTGATTTTGCCAATGTGGTCTAACCAATTATTGAGGATCATTGCCTGGGAAAAGATTTTCTATCCAATTTCTATCATCAATAACATCGGTCTTTCTTTTGATTTGATTGGAACTGATTTTGCAGTCATTTTTGCAACTGTTACAATGTATTTGCCATTTATGATTCTTCCGACTTACACAGTCTTAGAGAAAATGGATAAATCTTACGTGGAAGCTAGTTATGATTTAGGAGTCTCAAGAGTCAGGACTTTCTTCAAGATTACTCTCCCTATGTCTTCTAAGGGCATCATGAGTGGAATCATCATGGTTTTCCTTCCGGCCTCTACTGGCTTTGCTATTACAGAAAGACTAGGTGGTGGCAAGATCATCATGATTGGAAACGTCATCGAAAACTTCTTTAAAAGATCATTCAATTACAACATGGGAAGTATGCTTTCCTTAGTTGTTATTCTGATCATCATGGGAGCCATTGTCTTGCTGAGCAAATTTGACAAGGAAGGAGAAACGATTATTTAATATGAAAAAGAATAAAATAACAGTTTCCTCCCTTCTTCAGGCTCTCTTCATCGGCATTGTCATCTTCATCCTTTATCTCCCTATCCTTATTATTTTTCTCCTGTCCATTGATTCTTCACAGACTGGAAATACTTTTACGGGTGTCACTTTTGAATGGTATAAGGAAATCTTTACAAATAAGTCCTTGTATATGTCAATCATTACCTCTTTTGCCGTTGCTTTATCCGCTACCTGCATCAGCGCCTTCTTTGGTACTTTTGCTGCTATCGGCATTCATGCCTTGTCAAAGAAAGCTCGGGAGAAAGTTATTCTTTTAAACAATATCCCTGTTCTCAATGCCGAAATTGTCACTGGTATCTCCATTATGATCATCTGCAGTCTATTAATACCGGTCATTCCTGATTTCTTCGGTTACTGGACAATGCTCATCGCTCATGTCTTCTTCACTATGCCCTATGTCATCTTAAGTGTGATTCCAAAGCTCAATGAGTTGGATCCCAATTTATATGATGCCACCACTGATTTAGGTGTCCGACCTTTTAAAGCCTTATGGAAAATTGTTATTCCTAGTATCGATACAGGCATCATCAGCGGTGCTTTGCTAGCCTTTACCCTTTCCATCGATGACTTTGTTATTTCCTATTTCACTTCCGGAAACGGTGTCACTAATTTCTCCAACTGGATCTATGTCCGGTTAGGAAGAAAGAACTTTACTCCGGCCGCTTATGCTTTCAATTCTTTATTGACCATAGTCATTCTGATTATTGTCTTAGTACCACAGTTCAAGAAAAACAAAAAGCAGAAAGCCAACTAACATATGAAAAAACTGATTTTCTTACTAATACCGGCCATAATTCTCTCCTGCATTGTCTTACTGACAGGTTCCTCATCAAACCTCTATCTTTTAAACTGGGGTGAATATATTGATCCTAGTCTAATCACCAAATTCGAGCAGGAATACAATACTACCGTCATCATGGAAGAAGTCGGATCCAGTGAAGACATGTATCAGAAGATCAAAAGCAATATTACTCCGTATGATATCGCCATTCCTGGCGATTACATGGTCGAAAGAATGTATCAGGAAGATATGATCAACAAGCTCGACTTGGCTGAGTTATCCAATTACTCCGATGATATGTTCAATGATGACTTGACTGGCTTAAGAAAAAACAGTTTCTTTGAAGACAATGAAGAATACTGCATTCCTTATTTCTGGGGTGCTTACTGTCTTATCTATTCCACTAGAAAAGACTATGTTGAAACAACAGTCAAAGCCAATAACCTTGATGCTATCCTTAATCGAAGCGTCTATGGAGAACATAAGGATGATGTTAAGCTAGCCATGTATTCCGTTCCTCGTTTTGGAACTACCGCCTACCTCTTGGATAACGGTATTGATATCAACACCAATAAAGTCAGTGACTTCACTAATCTGGTTACTACTATGAAGGCCGCCAATTATGATTTGTGGGCGGATGACAACATCAAGAAGCAGATAGCGGCCGGTAACATTGATGTCGGCTTTACTCAGTTAGGTGATTTCTTTGACCAGTATTATTTATCCACCCGCTCAAACGAAGACATCCAGTTCTCATGCTATATACCTGATAAAACCAGTGCTTTCTTTGATGCCATGGTCATACCAAAGACATCCAAGAATACGGAATTGGCTTACGATTTCATCAACTTCATGCTTGATACTGATAACTCCTTCCTGAATACGACTTATGTCGGATATTCACCGACTTTGAAATCAGTAGTCAACAAACTGAAAGAGGACGATGACTATACCGACTTGATCAGTAAATATCCTTTCTATATTGATCCATTGCAAGGAAAGAAGGCCACTCTATTCAGATATATTGAGGAAATGGATGATGGGACTAACTACTTAGATTTCCTTCAGAACCTGATCAATGAAGTCAAAGCCTAAAATTCTTCTTCCTTATTTTGCCTTAGAAGCTGTCTATACGACTGCATTAGAGATAGAAATTAGATTTCTATTTTTATCTATTATGATTCTTAGGTTGAAATATTACATCAATACTTAATTTTTATTTATAATTAGGTTTTTTGTATGATTAAATTAATTTTGTTTTATGTCAAGATAAGTTAATGATTAAGTGCCGTCTATAAAGATGATTTGTCCAAAGCAAAAGAATTAGGATTTCAAAGATAGATTTCTAATACTTATGATGCCATCACCTCTCTAGTCACTGATGAAAACATGAAGCAGTTGAATAGTTACGATAACACCTATTGGAAAGTATCAGACGGAAGTCACGGAGGATGATGCCGAGTCATTGATTGGAACAATGACCTCAATACCGGATTTAATGCCAATATGATTTCTACGGATGGAATCTGGTACTATTCCAAGTTCATTAACAACACTTTGATCATTCTGAAGTTTCTATGAAGTAGGTGGCTACAAGAAGACAATAAAAGCTGGAGAAACAGCTGGTTTTACATATAAGAATATTGTCACTATGGGTGAAAGAGATGCCGGAACTAATTGGTATACTTGGTTCTTCATTAAGTTCAATGCTTCCTATGATACAGGCTGTTCTATTTCAGTGGGTGGTTATCAGTTAAATTCATAATTTTTCATTATTTTTTACGTTTCAATATTTATGTAACCTTTTTTATCAAAAGATGAGTAGCTTTTTTTGCTCGAAAAAAACCTAATTAAAAATTATTTAACAATAAATGAACAAATACTGCATATCTTGTTCATTTTTCAAAGAATCTATTCTTTTACGGCTGCAAAGAAACCATTGCCAAGAACTCTTTAGCTGTTATTATATATTAATAAGAAAGGCTTGGGGGTTATGCGTAAAAAATTTAGGTTTAAAGGTCTTTTTAACTTTTTTTGTGGTTTTTTGTTATGTTTTTCAATGCTTTGTTCTTTAGGATTTCAACAATAGGATAATTCAGTCAGTGGCGTTCATTCTCCAAAAGTAATGTAAGCTTATTCAGATGGTTCGGCTGAATTTCAAGGCAACAACAATGCTTTTTCAGTAACCATAGGCGGAAAAGGCCTTCAAAAGGTATCCGAAACTCACGAAAATAATTACGGTTCAACAGATACTCTCCATATCAGTGCCTACTACAACAGTACACTCACTTTCGTTATTGTTTATCAAAAAGCTTCAGAATTCACATTAAATGCTTCTGGAGGTTCAGCTCCTTGCTGTGAAATGAGTAATAAGAATGCTTCAACTGGAAAATTCAATGCTATAGATGGATCTAATTACAATGCTTCTTTTAAGGCCAAAATTGTTCAAACTGATTCATCTAAAAATAATTTTATTATCCTCATAGTTAATGAGATTGCAAATACATTATTGGTTTATATCAATCCCCTTAAAACGACTCCAAACTTTAATGGCACCGTAACTGGTGTTGGAACAACTGGTCAAGCCGCCAACACAGCTGTTGCCAGTGATTCTGAAAAGCATACTGATCCTTTTGAAACATCAAAAACTTTGAATGGAACCTGGACCATTAATGAGACTTCATTTATTGATTACTCCGCTTCCAGTATCTCTGATGTCCCAAGTGACCGGTCATATACTGCTTATTTCACTCCCGCTGATACAAACTATAATTCAATTACCACTTCTGGGGTAAAGATAACAACATCGATTCCAGCGGCAACTGAACCCTTAGAAATGGTCTCGCATACTGATACTTCTATTACGGTAAAAGTTAATTCTTCAAAAATCAATACCGCTCTGACAGTTGAATATTCTCATGGTGGAACCACCTTCACATCTTCGGGTACTTTCAGTGGTTTGAATCCTGGCAGCAGTTGTTATTTCTACTACCGTTATTCCACAGCTGATGGTAGATCAAAAGGTGACAAAAGTTCAGGTACTATTTTTAAGACCTTAGCAAAAGAAGGTATCTCCACTACTTATTCGTCTCCTTACGTCGACTATTCAAATATGACTGTATCCAACCTTGAGAGTGGATGCTCCTACCGTCTAACTTGCGCTTCCTACGGAAGCAAGGAATATTTGAAAATTACCGGAACAACTATTCCTTATCTTGATGAATATCTTTCTTATGATATTTCTTTGATTAAACTTAGTCAGGATACAACCGTTTCCGTTAATTCTGATCCTTATGTAATCAAAGCTAAAGATCAGAGTTCCTTTGATAGTTCTTCAGTAGTCTTATCGACCACTTGGGAAAAGAATGACAACAAATTCTATCTTCCATTTACTACCGTTTCTTCTGCTGCCACGCAGTATAAATTAAAAGGTGACACCACTTGGTCACTTCTTGCCTCTGATACTAAAGTCGAATTTGGGAAGACCTATCTTTTTAGGACTAAAGGAACAAGTTATTTGCCTCCCAGCACTAACTACACTCTCTATGCTCCTAAGCCTATTGGAATCAATGATAATGAAAGCAATAGCGGAAGAGCCTATGCTTATCCGGATTATGAGCATGAATGTTTAACTGATTTAGCAACTAACAGTGACTATCTTATGACCTATAAGAATACCGGTGCTTTAAGTTCAAAGACACTTAGTTTCACTACTACTGACAATACCGCTATCGGTTTAACTGGCAAAATAAATGGAACTGTTTACAGTTTATATGGTTGCTTAGTTACTTTGACTCGTAATGCCGCAACTGGCTCAACTACTTATCTCTATTCTGAAACTCAGGAAATACAAATTAAAGAAAATGTGTCCGTTCCTCCAATTTCGGACATCTCCTATGGACATTGCCCCAATTATCATG